>DSDR01000216.1 GCA_011048645.1 Phycisphaerales bacterium | reverse complement strand
GTATGACTGGCGGGACTATTTCGACTTCGAGATAGAGCATTCGGGCGTGTCGAGGCTTCAGAAGGACGGAGAGATTTACCAGTTCGTTCACTACAAGGACGTTGCGAAGGAGACGAACCCGATCAACTGGAACGAACGGCACTTCGCGGACGGGTGGTGGGAGCCGGTGGACCGGAGCGAAGCGAGCGAGTCGATGCTTTTCAGTTTGCTTGAAAATTGTCAGTCTGCGCGGCCGGGGGATATTATGCTCTATGCGCGGCCGGGGGCGTGGACCGACATTGTGATCAAGAAGTCGCCCCACGAGGAGAACAGCGGCAATCTTGTGATCGACAGTGTTCGTCTGCTGGTGCGGTATGACCGGATTCTTCGGCCGTACCAGTTCAGAACGCTCCAGATCGCGACGCAGCCGCAGAGACTCTTTCCGTATTTTGCGGTAGGCCCGGTCGATCGCTGGGGTCGGCGGGATGGCGTGGGCGAACTTTACAGAACTTACGAATCGGGCCAGACGGTCAACGTCACAGCCCCCTTCAGACGGGGCCATTATGAGTTTGTCCTGTGGACTGATGGCGCAGGCAATACGATAACAGCAAATCCGCAAGTCCCGGTTTTATTAAATTCCAACACAAAACGTATTGCTCAATACGCATACACCGGACCGCTGCTCAATGTGGCTGATTTCAATGAGGATTACTGGGTCGATTTTTATGACTTTTCTGTTCTGACTCGTGCATGGAGGGCCGAATCTGGGGATCCGGACTGGGCTGATTGTTACGATATTTACAAGGATGGCATCATCGATTTGCTCGACTTGCTGATATTCTCAGAAAACTGGATGGAAGAGCAATTGTAGGTGATGAATAAGTATGGCTGCAAAACGCCTTGCAGTTAGCGCAAAGACACTATCGGCTTTTCGGGTATCGTTAAGACGTTGCGTTGTCGGGATATTCCAAGAGAACAAAAAAACCGACTTTTTAGAGTCGGTTTGAGGGCATTGTTGTGTTTTGGGCTGCTACCAGTTGGCGGGGTAGCGGATCTGGCGGGGGCCGATATTAAACGTTCGGCTCAGGCTTTCGACCAGATCGTTGGTGCGTTGCACCTGACTGTTGGTCAGGGTGTTTCGTTCCTTGCCGATGACGCAGATGCGGATCGTACCGTCCTGCTTGACCGTGAGTTGCTGACTCCACTGCGACGAGGTCTGGATGCGTCCGTCCTCGGCGCCGTTGCCGTTGCAGATCAGAAAATGAAACTGCTCGGCCCGGCCGTCGGCCAGACTCATCAAAAGAGGCAGTTCGTCCGCGTTGCCCGCCGCCGTCCGACTGTAAAAAATCTCAACGCCGTTCCATTGGGCGGGCGTCGTGTGCAGGGTATTTTTGACGACCTGTTCGACAGGGTCCAGACGCAGATAACTGGACAGGCTGTACGCCCCGGCGCCGGGTGCGTAATTATCCAGCGCCATCAAGATCATCGCACCCCCGGTCATCGCCGCCAACAGGGCGAACAACACCGCTACCGTGCGATTTTGACCTGCCATTATCTTCCCTGACGTTTCGGCCAACCTGCTCTGCCTTTGCGCTTTGTTATAGATGCATTCCATTACGTCAATTATAGCATTTTCATCGGCCATTTGCATCCATTTTATTCACCATTTTTTGTGTTTTTCCTCATTGTCTGTGTAAATTCTACATTATTTTTCGGTAGATGGGCGTGTCGGCTTTGTCCAAACAAGCGCAATCTTGAAATTTTTGAAAAATTTTATGGTTCCGACAGTGGGTTTGTATCGATAAAAAGACGTATAGGCGAAAAACGCCGATAGACGATTTAACCGATTTATAAACTTGACGATGAAACGGAAATCTGCGATAACAGACGTATCGAAAACGCAGAGCCAAGGAGATGTTATGTCAGAGATAGATGTCATACGCCAAATCGCTCAGCAGGCGCTGTCGGTTCCCACGCTGGCGGGAATCAAAGACAACTGGTTATGGGACCGTACGCTGCGGATTTTGCGCAATGTCGAGCATATCTGCCGAATGCCCGAATTGACGGAAAAAGATCTGCAGGTGGACCGGTTCTGCCTGATCGCGGCGACATATTTTGCCGATTCGGGCTTTGCCCATTACGCCGATGTGGAGGATATGTCGGCGCGGCTGGTGCTGGCCGATATCAGCCAGACGGACTTGCGGGATTTTTCCACGCAGGTGGTCACCGACAAGCTCTCCGGAGCGCTGGCCGGCCCAAGGATCGATAAAATCAACAAAATCATCGTCGAATCGAGCAATCGCTTCACGGAGATGACCGAGGCAATGATTCTGTCCGATGCGCGCAACCTCGACGACATGGGCGCGGTCGGCCTGTTCAACGAATTTCGCCGCTATGTCATCCACGGCAAGGGCGTCTCGGACGTCCTCGAAAGCTGGCGACGCAAGGTCGATTACCGCTACTGGCAGGCCCGGCTCAAGGAAAGCTATCGCTTTGAGTCCGTCAGAACGCTGGCCGAGCGGCGAT
>DSDR01000021.1 GCA_011048645.1 Phycisphaerales bacterium | reverse complement strand
CCTCCACCGCGCGCCCCTCGGCCTGCAGGGAGGCAATCCCTTCTTTTTCATTCAACCCCACACACACCCACAGGATTTCAAGATAATACGCCCGCGCCAGAGGATGGGTCACCAGCAACTGCTCCAGACGCTGAAACTGCTCGTCGGTAATCGTCTGATTCAGCGCGTGAAACGTCAGCTCCGACAGTTCCTGAATGCAGCCCGAATGCCAGGTCATGACGCTTCCTCCAAACGAAGGGTCAGACGAATACACTGAGCCAACCGCCCATGGATGTAACTCAGAACGCGATGAATCCCCTGAGGGGTGGATCCGACGCAATCGGCCATTTTTTGATACGTCATATCCATTTCGTAGCGCAGCGACAGCAGCCGCTTATCTTTGGAGGACAATTTCTGGATACATTGACTGAGCACATCAAGATGGGTATCCATCGTGTCCAGAACACGGCGGCAATCGTTCTCAAGCAATTGCAGCGCCTCTTCACTGAAGACGCATTGGGGTCTATGTTTTTTGCGATAAGTCAGCACCTTGTATTTGGCGATGGTCACGCCCCAGGCCGCGAAATCCGTACCCGGCTGGTAACGATCAAACTTGGCCCACATCTCAACGAGCGTTTCCTGCAAAATATCCTCAGCGTCATTCAAATTCGGCACCAAGCTGAGAATAAACGCCCAGATTCGCCGCTGATTGGCCACCAGAAGCCCTATGAATGATTTCGTATCGGAAATGTTAATTTCTTGTTTCATCACAACGCTCATCTGACCTGAGATTCACTCAGCAATGTCCTGGCGCTGCGTTGTTTAAACAAAAATTTTGCCCAAATCGCCCTAAAAAACCAATTTTTCAAACGTTTTTGCCTCGATTGCTGCGCTATTCAAACAGCGCCAGACTGATCGCCATCACCGCCATTCCGGCCACGACGCCGTAGATGGACAGATGATGCTCGCCGTATTCGCGGGCCGCCGGCAGCAGCTCGTCCAGCGAGATAAAGACCATAATCCCCGCCACCGACGCAAAAACCACGCCCAGCATCACCTCATTGAAAAACAAAAACAGCAACCCGAACCCGACCAGCGCCCCGACCGGCTCGGACAAACCCGACAAAAAAGAATAAACAAATGCCTTTTTTCGACTGCCGGTGGCGTAAAAAATCGGAACCGACACGGCAATCCCTTCGGGAATATTATGAATCGCTACCGCCACGGTAATGGCAATCCCCAGATGCGGATCGGTCAGCGCCGCCATAAAGGTGGCCAGCCCTTCGGGAAAATTGTGAATGGCTATCGCCAGCGCCGTCAACACACCCATCCGATGCAGTTTTCGCTGTTTGGCTGCGGCAGCCCGATCTTCCATCTGCTCGGCGGTATGCGGTTCGTGCGGGTTTTCGTACGACGGAACAAGCCGGTCAATCAGCGCAATGGCCCCCATCCCCCCAAAGAATGCCGCCGAGGCCGCCCAGTACCCGCCGCCGTTTCCCAGCGCCGCCTGCAAGTCTTCCAGGGCCTTGTGAAATATCTCCACAAGTGAAATGTAAATCATCACGCCGGCCGAAAACCCCAGCGCAACCGACAAAAATCGAACGTTGGTTCGCTTGGCAAAATACGCCACCGCACTGCCGATGCCCGTCGAAAGCCCCGCCAGCAGCGTCAGCCCAAAAGCAAACAGGATTGTCCGCGCCGAATATTCGTTAATCATAGAACACGATTATAACCGCCCGACCGAGCACTGTCGATACGCAAGCTATAAAACCCAAACGCCGGATCAATATGGGTGCGCTTGACGAGGAAATGTCCCTGCGGCAAGTCGAGCGATTTTGACTTGCTTTGGTGCAACGCACGCTATGAATCGTCGTCGATTCGACGCTTCAGGACGGCGTTTTCACGACGTGTTGCCTCCAGATCAAACAGCAGATACTTCACGCCGATGCGCAGAAAATCCATTGCTTCCTGAATACTATCCGCTGTTTTCAACCGTTTCTTCAAATCCGCCCTGCTTCGACGGGTCCCCAGGATTTGCCCGGAATCAAACAAGGCCGGTAAATGCCTTAACTCCTCGATCAAGTCCGCCAATTTTTTTTCAATCGGGGCCTCTTCCATCACTGATGCCCTCCGGAAAATTATGGATTTATATCTTGATGGGGTGCAAAAATTATTCCTGACCGATGCGCCGGCAAACAACCGCCTCGACGCCGTTTCGCGATAACCGCAAGCTTTACTGAAATAAACAGTTACAAATCGCTCGCAAGATGTGCGCTTTATATCGCCTGCTCAGCCCGGTTGATTTGCGACAACATCCGAAACGTTCCGTCGTTCTCTAATTGGCTGAAAGTTCAACAACTTACACTTGTGTTGCAAAAAAACAACACGCCGACCGGAAATGTTGCTTCAGACACCGCCGCCAAAACCCGACTATCCGGAGTTTTCCCTGTTTTATTTTTTTTGAAACAATTTTCAACCCATTGGCGTCATAATGTGATAGAATTAATTATATATTCTTGCCATGTGAAAAGGGTGGCTG
>DSDR01000180.1 GCA_011048645.1 Phycisphaerales bacterium | reverse complement strand
TTTTTCCGTTTTATTCTGTTCATTATTATCATCGCGGCGTTTGTGCAGTTTGTGGAGATGGTCATTGACCGCTATTCGCCGAAACTGTATCAGACGCTGGGGATTTTTCTGCCGCTGATAACGGTGAACTGTGCGATTCTGGGTGTGTCCCTTTTTATGGTGATTCGCGAGCATTCTTTTATCGTAACGATCGGCTACGGGTTTGGCAGCGGAGTGGGATGGCTGCTGGCGATTTTGGCGATGGCCGGTATTCGACAGCGGCTCAATGAGTCCCGTGTGCCCGTGGGATTGCGCGGGCCGGGGATTACGCTGATCATTGCCGGCCTGATGGCACTGGCGTTTGTCGGGTTTACGGGCGTCTTGAGTTAAAAGGATTCCGACGTTGATAAGCTTTCTGGTTACGGTCTTTATTGTCAGTCTCATCGCCGCCGTTTTGGCGCTGGCACTCGTGGTGGCCGAGCGGTATATCGCCGACTATGGCGAGTGTCAAATCACGCTCAACGATAAACGTAAAATCGCCGTTGAGGGCGGCAAGCCGCTGCTGTCGGTGCTGCGGGAAGAGAAGATTTTTATCCCCAGCGCCTGCGGCGGACGCGGTACGTGCGGCGTGTGCAAGGTCAAGGTGCTTGACGGGGCCGGGCCGATTCTGCCGACTGAAACGCCGTTTATGACCAAAGACGAAATCGCCGGCGATGTTCGTTTGTCCTGTCAGGTCAAGGTGCGGGGCGATTTGTCGATTGAAATACCCGATGAACTGTTTAATGTTCGGGAATATACGACCCGATGTGCGGGCATCGAAGAGTTGACTTATGATATGAAACGGTTTCGTTTTGAATTGACCGAGCCGAAGAGCATTGACTATGTTCCGGGCCAATATGTGCAGTTGCTCTGTCCGCGGTACAAGGGCAGCAGCGAAGAGGTCTATCGGGCTTATTCCATCGCCTCCGATCCGAACGAAAAGGGCGTCGTTGAGCTGATTATTCGGCGCGTGCCGAACGGGATTTGCACGACGTGGTGTTTTGAGTATCTTAAAGAAGGGGATACGGTCAAACTCAATGGCCCGTATGGCGAATTTCGTCTGAGTGAATCGGATGCGCCGATGGTGTTCGTCGCCGGCGGCAGCGGTATGGCGCCGTTTGTATCGATTCTGCATCAGATGAAACATAACGGCATTCAGCGAGAAGCGGTGTATTTTTTCGGCGGCAATGCCGTGCGTGATTTGTGTCTGATTGAGCAGATGAAGGCGTTTGAAAAGGCGCTGCCGAATTTTACGTTTGTACCGGTGGTTGCCCGTCCGGAGGAAGACGACCACTGGGACGGCGAAACGGGACTGGTGACCGACGCGGTCAAGCGGAAATACGAGGACTTAAGCGGTTATGAGGGGTATTTGTGCGGCAGCCCCGGAATGATTGATGCGGCGATCAAGGTGTTTACGTCGCTGGGAATGCCGGACGATAAGATTTATTATGATAAATTTGCATAAGACGTTGAGGTCGTTATGAAGATGTCGCCGCAGGACAAAAAGCTGGACGAAATGCTCCGGTCGTCAACTCTGGTGGCCGGCGGCTTTATGGGCAGCGACCGCCGGAGTGTGTTTGAGGTCATTGAGTCGGATGCCGCGACGCTGGAGAAGGCCGGTCTGAATGCGTCGATGGTCGCCCGGCGGATGCGCGAGCTGACCGCCGCGGCACAAGCGGGACTGGGGACGTGGGTCGATGTTGATCATGGACGGATTCGCGTGATGAGTGAGGACTATAAGGGGGTATTGGTGTGCCCCTGGGGACATGCCGGTCATTACCCAAAACGGATTACGATTGTCGAATGTCCTGAAACGGGACAAACGCTGACCTGGTCGGATCTGAATATTCATCTGATTGAAGCCCATGGTTTTTTTGAAGGCCAAGGCTCGGCGTTTCGCGTGGAACCGGATCAGGCGGCGGCGATGCTTTTTGAGAAAGACTGGGATTGAAGTCTTGACGTGGCCGTATTTGTTGCAATAATGAATGCAGTGAAAAGAATGTTATTTGAATTGCAGTGAAAGGGAGATGTTATGAAGAAATACCGGTGTACGTTGTGCAGTTATATTTATGATCCGGCCCAAGGCGACCCCGATAACGGCGTCGAGCTGGGTACGGCGTTTGAAGATTTACCGGACGGCTGGGTCTGTCCGGATTGCGGCGCCGGCAAGGAGGATTTTGAACCGGTAGATGACTAACGGAGTAGAATCGGCCCTGGGGCTTGGGATGAGTCCCGGGGCTTTTTTGTGGAATCGGTTCGGCGGCCTTATCCATGCCGGGGGAGATTATGAAACGAATCGAGGCGGTGCTGAAACAACAGGAAATGCTCTGTGCTGAAACGACGGCCGGGCCGTGCGGTTTTGTGGTATTCGGCGCATCGGGGGATTTGGCTCATCGCAAACTGTTTCCCGGTTTGTACGAACTATTTCGCCGCGATTTGATGAGCCGGCGGTTCTACTGCATTGGCTGCGGGCGGTCCGAGTATTCTGACGAGGCGTTTCGTGA
>DSDR01000201.1 GCA_011048645.1 Phycisphaerales bacterium | reverse complement strand
GTGGAAGGGCCATCGCTCATCAGATAAAAGGTACTCCGGGGATAACAGGCTGATCGCCTCCGAGCGTTCATAGCGGCGAGGCGGTTTGGCACCTCGATGTCGGCTCATCACATCCTGGGGCTGAAGGTGGTCCCAAGGGTTTGGCTGTTCGCCAATTAAAGTGGTACGCGAGCTGGGTTCAGACCGGCGTGAGCCAGGTCGGTCCCTATCTGCCGTGGGCGCAGGAATCTTGAAGGGATGTTTCCTTAGTACGAGAGGATTGGGAAGCACTGACCTCTGGTGTACCAGTTGTCGCGCTAGCGGCACCGCTGGGTAGCTAAGTCGGGACAGGATAACCGCTGAAAGCATCTAAGCGGGAAGCCCCCCCTGAGACGAGGATTCCATGGACTTCGGTCCTGAAGAGCCCTGGAAGACGACCAGGTTGATAGGCCGGGTGTGTAAGCGGCGAAATCCGCTCAGCTAACCGGTACTAACGCTCGACGACTTGACCATATCAATCATGGGTTGATATGGGTTGTCATTCGCACAGGTATGTATTTGTAATCGCTCATTTTTATCCATTATGAATTTGTATAAAGTCAAGAGAGACGCGATTTTGCGAAAAATCGCTTCACGAGTTTCCTGGTGTCCATACGTTCGGGGAAACGCCTGATCCCATTCCGAACTCAGAAGCTAAGCCCGAACGGCCGATGATAGTCCTTCGGGGCGAAAGTAGGTGAATGCCAGGATTTATAAGGGCCGGGTCGTCAACGCGACTCGGCCCTTTCCTTTTTGTGAGGGCTACCAAACGACAAATTCTTGACGATTGTTTATATGAAAAGTCAGTTGAATGTTGTCGATATTTCTGATATACTCGTTCTTATGGGCCCAACCGTCATTGGCCGACGCTTGATGTGGATTTGGAAGTGGAGTCTTTGGGGCAGGGGGGAAAATATCCCTTGATATACAAGCCTTGATTTTTCTACCATTGGTACGATGTCGGCATTATCGTGTATCTTGAGGAAGCGTCTGTGCATTTGAAAACCCCTTGAAGCAGGATAAGTCCTCTATTGAGTTAAGGGATTGTCTTTATTTGAATCAAAAGAAGGGTTATCAGGTACATAAAGTCCAATGAATTGCTCTAAAAGTCAGGATATTTTGCCTGAATGAGCGAAAGTTGGTGCGGCTTTTTGTCGATAGAATGGGTGTTCAATTTGAAGTGTGCGCCCCAGGCCGCGTCTCGTTCAAAAGACATGAACTGTCAAGTACCGATAAGAGTATAGTATAAGTACTGCAATAAGATAGTGGAGCGTATTTGACAGCGGGGCGGGATGTGGTAGAATGAACCTGTATTGATCGACGTGTAACTCACAGTGGAGATGAAATAATGTTTGAACGTTTTACAGACCGTGCGCGTAAGGTGATGGCCCTTGCCAACCAGGAAGCTCAGCGGTTTAACCACGAATACATCGGGACCGAGCACATTTTGCTGGGGCTGGTCAAGGAAGGCAGCGGCGTCGGCGCCAATGTGCTGAAAAATCTGGATGTGGATATCAAGAAGCTGCGTCTGGAGATTGAAAAACTGGTCAAGAGCGGTCCGGATATGGTGACGATGGGCAAGCTGCCGCAAACGCCGCGCGCCAAGAAGGTGATTGAATATGCGATCGAAGAGGCGCGGGCGCTGAATCATAATTATGTCGGCACCGAACACATTCTGCTGGGTCTGCTGCGTGAGACGGAAGGCATCGCGGCCCAGGTGCTGATGAATCTGGGGCTCAAGCTTGAAGATGTACGCCAGGAAGTGCTGAACCTGCTGGGCGCCGGCGTGGAAGACAACGGCACGTCGTATCAGCCGCCGATGGGGATGAAGATGAATCCGAATATGGCCGCTCAGCAGGCCGCGGCCCGCGCCAAGAGTAAAACGCCGGCGCTGGACAGCTTTGGCCGCGATTTGACGGAGCTGGCGGCCAAGGGCGAATTGGATCCGGTCATCGGACGCACGACGGAGATCGAACGGCTGATTCAGATTTTGTGCCGACGCACCAAGAACAACCCCGTCCTGCTGGGTGAAGCGGGCGTGGGCAAGACGGCGATTGTCGAGGGCATGGCCCAGAAAATCGTTGCACACGAAGTGCCGGAGTTGCTCAAAGAGCGTCGGCTGGTGGTGCTGGATCTGGCGATGATGGTGGCCGGTACGAAATATCGCGGCCAGTTCGAAGAGCGAATCAAGGCGGTCATCAACGAGGTGCGCCGGGCCGGCAACGTCATATTGTTTGTCGATGAGCTGCATACGCTGGTCGGGGCCGGCGGCGCGGAAGGCGCGATCGATGCGTCCAATGTGCTCAAACCGGCGCTGGCGCGCGGCGAGGTGCAGTGCATCGGCGCGACGACGTTTGATGAGTATCGCAAATACATCGAAAAAGATGCGGCCCTCGAGCGGCGGTTCCAGACGATTATGGTCGAGCCGCCGAGCAAGGAAGAAACCGTCCGTATTTTGAAGGGATTGCGCGATCGTTACGAACAGCATCACCGCGTGCACTTTACCGAT
>DSDR01000361.1 GCA_011048645.1 Phycisphaerales bacterium | reverse complement strand
TCACTCCCCGAAGCCATGCAGTATTATCGCCCCTGGCAGTAATACAGGTTCAGCCGTTCAGTGTTCATTGCCCATCAGCCGGTGTGCGGGCCTCGACAGACGATAAAAATTGTATCGATCAAACGGCTCTTACTTCGGCATTGATCGCACGCCGTGATTTCAAAATCCGTTGCAGTAGTCCGGTCGTCCGTCGTCGCTGTCATAGGCCAGGGCGTCGCTGTCGGCCTCTTCGCTGATGACCAGTCGGCGAATCTGTTCGGCCCGTTTGGTGCGGGAATCGACGGTGACGAGGATGGCATTGATTCGCACGTCGCCGGTGGCAATGTCAAACGGAAACGGCATTTGGGTACGAAAGGCCTTGACGACGCTTTCGGGGTTGCGTCCGAGCACGCTGTCGTGGGCGCCGGTCATTCCGATGTCGGTGATGCAGGCGGCGCCTTTGGGCAGGATGCGTTCGTCGGCGGTCATGACGTGGGTGTGTGTGCCGAAGACACAGCTTACCTTGCCGTCCAGATAATAGCCCATAGCAACCTTTTCGCTGGAGGCCTCGGCGTGCATCTCCACGAAAATCACATCCGCCTCGTTGCGCAGCCGCGGCAAAACCGCGTCGATTTTGGCGTAGGGACAGTCCGCCGGCTTCATATAAATGCGTCCGATCAGGGTAACCACGCCGACGCTGACGCCTTTGGCGGTGTGGTACACGGCGGCGTCTTTGCCCGCGGAGTTGGGCGACAGGTTGGCCGGGCGGATAATGTTGTTTTGGGTTTCGAGCGTCGGGATAATCTCACGCTTGCGATAGCAGTGATCGCCGAGGGTAATCAGGTGCGCGCCGTACTTACACAATTTATCGTAAATCTGCGGCGTCAGACCCGATCCGCCGGCGGCGTTCTCGGCGTTGACAATCACGCAGTCAACGTCCAGTTCCCGCACCACACCGCCGAGTTTCTGCGCCAGGATTCGCCGTCCGGGGCGACCGACCACATCGCCCACGCAAAGCACATTAATTTTCATCTAAAACCGCTCTTTCCGTCTTCTGTCTTCTGTCTTCTGTCTTCTGTCTTCTGACCTCTGACCGCTGACCGCTGACTCACCGTGCGTATTCGATACACCGCACCTCGCGCAGCAGCGTGACTTTGATTTCGCCGGGATAGGTCATTTCTTCTTCGATTTTTTTGGCGATATCGCGTGCGGTTTTATACGCGGCCTCGTCGCTGATTTTCTGGGCATCGACGATTACGCGGACCTCGCGGCCGGCCTGAATCGCATAGCTGGTCTCCACGCCGTCAAATTCACCGGCGATATCTTCCAGTTTCTCCAGCCGCTTGATGTAGCGTTCGAGGGTTTCGCGTCGAGCGCCCGGACGCGAGGCGCTGATAGCATCGGCCGCGGCGATCAGCGGCGTATAGGGATTGTCGGCCGGAATATCGCCGTGGTGAGCTTCCACGGCGTTCAGAATAATCGGCGATTCCTTAAATCGTCTCAGGAAATTGGCCCCGATGTCCGGATGGCCGCCTTCGATTTCGCGGTCCATCGCCTTGCCGATGTCGTGCAGCAGGCCGGCGCGTTTGGCGATGGTCCCGTCCAGCCCCAGCTCATCGGCCATGACCTGGGCCAAAAACGCCACTTCCACGCTGTGCCGCAACACATTTTGACCGTAACTGGTGCGGTAATGCAGCGCGCCGAGCATACCGATGATTTTATTGTTCAGGCCGCGGACATCCACTTCCTCAGCGGCTTCCTTACCCAACTGAATGACCCGGCTGTGGACGTCTTTTTTGGTCTGGTTGACGACTTCTTCAATGCGGGTCGGGTGGATACGCCCGTCCTGAATCAGTCGCTCCATACTCAGCCTCGCCACTTCCCGGCGAACCGGGTTAAATCCGCTGACCACGATCACGCCCGGCGTGTCATCGACAATGACATCGACGCCGGTGGCCTTTTCAAATGCCCGGATATTGCGGCCTTCCCGCCCGATAATACGACCTTTCATATCATCATTAGGAATGTCCACCATCGACACGCTGATTTCGCAGGTCTGCTCGGCGGCGTACCGCTGGATCGCCAGATTGATGATTTCTTTGGATTTTTCTTCGGCCTGCTCTTCGGCCTGAGCAACTTTGCGCTGGATGAGCTGGCTCATTTCGCGCTGGCATTCATCTTCCAGACGCTCGAGCAGCAGTTCGCGGGCCTGTTCCATATTCAGCGAGGTGATTTTGAGAAGCTGGTTTTTCTGCTGGCTCAGCAGCGAGTTCAATTCGCGATTTTTGTCCTGATAGCTTTGAAGTTGACGTGCAAGGTCTTTTTCGCTTTCATTGAGCTTTCGCTCCCGCTGCGAGAGTTGTTCATTTCGCCGGTCAAGGGCATCTTCCCGTTTGGAAAGCTGCAATTCCTGATTTCGAAGCTCTTTTTCTTTAGCGGCGGTTTCAGTGGAGAATTGCTCCCGTTTTTTCATCATCTCGGCCGCGGCATCGAGTTTGGCTTCTTTGATGATGGTTTCGGCCTGTTTGCGGGCCGTTTCTACGCGAGCGTTCAGTTC
>DSDR01000075.1 GCA_011048645.1 Phycisphaerales bacterium | reverse complement strand
TCCAGCTCGATGGGCGGCGGGACCTGATCGCCCTGCCGGTGGCGCTGGAGGCGTTCCAGTTGGTTGATGGCCTTAAAAAGCTGGCGATCAATGGCGGTTTCGTAGCGCAAGAGGCGATCGACGTTTTTTGCCGACGGCAGGCAGTTGATTTTCTTTCGTACCTGCAGCGCCAATGCGTTATCCGCTTTTTCCTTTTGGAGTCTGTTGATACGAGATTGCAAGCAGTTGATATTGATGTTACAGAAGCTCATGAGTTCCTTGGCAATTTGATCATCCGTCCAGTTCTCCTTGCGAAGATTTTGGTAAATGGTTTGCGATGATTCGACGTTAATCTCGATAATCCGCCCTTTGTCTGTCAAATTCCGGGCCAGAGTAAGCCACGTATCATCGTCATAGAACTCGCTTAGCGGTTGGCCGGATTGCATCAGATTGTGCAGATTCCGTCGAGATTTTTTGCAGCATTCGACGGCTTCCTGACATTCCTCAATTTCAAAATCGATATCCTCGTCGGTACGTTTCGTACCAGAGTAACTCATTATGCCATCGCTATAAAACTTGTCGCTGACATTGTCCAGCTCCCGGCGAAGCAGGCCCACTTCATGGCGGTTGGCCCGGCGGAGCCGCCAGTAGCAGACGGCGATTTTCTCAACAAGCATTTCTTCCAGCGGGCCGTCAGGGGCGTACTGTTCGATAAAGTCGCTTAGTAAAGCGTCAAAGACCTGTTGATCTTCGGCACCCTCTCCAGCGGTGATGACCACTTCCTTGGCCAACAGGCCGTGCTTGAGGGAATTGCGCGCCGAGCGGACCTTGCCTGCTTCGGTCCTGGGGCCGGTGGATTTGAGAGCGTTGCTGCGGTTGGCGGCTAATTGTTTTTCTGAAACCATCGTTTGACTCCTTTCAAACCTGAAGGTCATTTAAGAGATGTAGAACACCATTGCCCTACACCCTACAATAACCGATTTTGACCAGAATTGAAAGGATATTTTTTATGATTTTACCCATTTTATCGGACACCGGGCAATCATTCCGGAAGGCCGCGGCGTTTGCCGAGCCGAAGCGATCACGATGAAGCGGCCTTTTTGGTCAGGGCCTTTTGAACTTGTTCATCGGCGATTTGGCGGACCAGGTCGATAAACGAATCCTCATCAAGCGATTGATCCAATAACTTCGCCTGAATCTCCAGCTGCTGGTGCGAGCTGCAATCGTTCGGCACCCTTGACAAGCCCCCTGCCGATCAGACGCTGCGGGCCAAACTGGCGCAGAAGAAAAACCGCATTATCAAGCAGGTTCAGGGTATCCGAAAAACCGGATATAACGATTGTGACGATTATGCCTTTGTCCAAGAGGCCGAGGTGGTACGCATCCTGCGGTCAGCCCTGGGCAAGGTGGGGCTGTCGCTGGGCGTGGCCGCCTGCGATGTCCTGCGGTCCGATGCGGTTCCCGATGGGATCAACTACACCTTTCGGCTGACCTTTACGCTGACCGATACGCAAACCGGTTTCAGTGAACAGGTGCCCTGGCTGGCGATGGGCGCCGATCCGGGAGACAAGGCGATCTACAAGGCCTATACCAGCGGGGTTAAATACTTTCTGCTCAAGACGTTTCTTTTGCCGACGGACGATGATGTCGAACAAGAGCCGGCCTCAGAGTATCCGCCGATGGAGCCGGCCAGCGCCGAAATCATGGGCCAGTTGGAAGGGTATTTTCGCAAGCAGGTCCCGCCGGGTACCCGGTTTGACCGAAGCCGCTTTCTTGAGGCGGTCTGGGGGCACTTCAAGGCCTGGCTGACACTGCCGGCAGCGGCCAAACGCATCAAAGAGGTGATCGATGCCCGCGAAACGGTCGTCTGGGAAGGAGGCAAATCATGTTAGCCAAACTATTGTACCAGTGCCCAGAGCTGATCGAGACCGAGGACGGGGAGCTGACCGATGAGCAGCTTGAAGAAATCGTGCAGCGGCATACCGAGACGATGGACCAACTCAAATCTCTGTGCGGGTTTATCCGCTATCTGGAGCATGGCATCGCCGCCTGCAAGCAGGAACGAGAGCGGGTTGCGCAAATGCAAAAGCGGGCTGAAAACCGGCTGGCCCGTATCAAGGCGTTTTTGACGCCCTACGTTCAGCAGCAGGGACGGATCGAGCTGGAGACGGCGACGCTGTCGGTCCGCAAGAGCGTCGCGGTGGAGCTGCGCGAGGACTTTGATGACCCGTACTTCTGTAAAGTCGTTACCGAGCGGGTGCCCGACAAACGCGCGATCAAAGAGCCTTCCAGCAGGATGCCGCCATCGACGGGGCACGGCTGGTGACCCGGTACAACCTGCAGGTCAAATGATCCCGACGGCCAAAGACAATCCGTTCAGCACGTACTGGCGCAATAAGTGCGACCGGCGGTGGAGCGCCGTCATCCGGCAGGTCGGGTGCTGCGCCTACTGCGGCCGCGGCTACACTCTGGAGGCCCATCACCTGATCCGTCGAAGCCGGATGGAGCTGCGCCAACGCCTTGAGTGCGGAATGTGCCTGCGCCGCTATCACCATCGG
>DSDR01000246.1 GCA_011048645.1 Phycisphaerales bacterium | reverse complement strand
TTAGGTTGCAGCGCCCCCCTGATGAATAAGGGATTGAAACGCCGGAAACGGAATGTCGATAATAACCGGAGTCATCTCCGTTGCAGCGCCCCCCTGATGAATAAGGGATTGAAACACGGCTGATTCCCGCTTCGTGCCGTACGGCGTAGTATGTGTTGCAGCGCCCCCCTGATGAATAAGGGATTGTCGGCTTAGCCGAATGTAAAAGGCAAAAGGCAAAAGGTAAAATGACGATACCATCAAAACAGTCGCCGCAGGCGTTCCTCATTTTTAACTTTTACCCTTTACCTTTTTAATTTTATTTACGGCGCCGATGGGGATAGTCCACCGGCAAATCAAACTATTTGAATTTTGATGTGTGGTTTTGCATTTTGATTTTTAATCTTTGATTTTGCGACATGAACGCGGATTCTCAGCATAAATTGCGATGTAGTATAAACTTTTTCATTTTTATATTAAGAAAGGATTACGATGCGTACTTTAGTTATGACCGTCGGCACCGGCCGCGACCGATTTGATATTTCTGAAGCGCTGGTGTTTTCGATTGACTGCAACCGGCCGGATAAGGTTGTTTTTCTATGCTCTGGAAAAACTGCCGAACAAACGTTGCCAATTTTGAAAAGCTTTATTGAACCTAAAAAAATTGCGTTTGAGCATTTTGTCGTTGCCAACGAAGATGATGTACAATTCTTGTATGGATGTTATTTGGAGATTCTGCGCAAGTTTGGTCTGCCGCAGGAAATGATAGTGGATTTTACCAGCGGTACCAAAGCCATGAGTGCGGCCATTTTTGCCGCCGGCATTGCGCTTCAGGTTGGGCAAGTCAGCTATATTACCGGCCCGCGCGATGAAACCGGTCGAGTTATCAAATCTACCAATGTCGAGGTCATTCGTCCCATACAGATCTATGCTGAGCAGGAAATGATGCGGGCGATGGATTTGTTTGACCATTACGAGTTTGCCGCCGCACGCCAACTGGCCAAGGAATACCGAAAGCGTGCGGAAATTGCCCCCAAGCTGCGGAAGTTCGCCGAAGAATTTTACGAATTGGCCGATGCGTTCGATAAATGGGAGCGGTTTTGCTGGCAGGCCGCGGCCAGCGGATTGGGCAAAGCCGCCAAAGCCGAATCCGAATTGAAGGGCATGCTGGACTGCAAGCAGCTTAAGGACGCCAGCCGTTTTTGCCAAACGGTTCAGGACAACCCCTGGTCGCTGGAACGATTGTATGATCTGGCGGCCAACGCCAAACGGCGGTTCAAACAGGACCGCTTCGACGATGCACTGTCGCGGCTGTACCGGGCGTTTGAGTATATGGTACAAGTGCGGCTCAAAGAGCAGTATCAAATTGAGACCGGCAAGGTGCGCGAAGAGGAACTCAGACAGTTGAATTTACCCGAAGAGTTTATTCGAAAACAGCGTTTTTCAGCTCGAAAGAAAGGTCAAATCCCCGTCGCCAAGGTTGGCCTGCGTGATGCGATGGAACTACTCTGTCGGATTGATGAAGTGTGGGGCGCACAGCTGCGACCGCTGTATTTCGGAACGGGCAGCTATGAAAATCCCAACGGTTCTCTGAACATATTGCTGGATAAACGCAATCGCTCCTGGCTGGCTCACGGTACCACGCCGGCAAAAAAGGCCGATGTCAAAGACCTGCGCGATGCACTGTTCAGCTTGCTGGCTAAATTCCTTCCATCTGAAAAGTTCGAACAGTTTAGGAGGGCAACGCAGTTTCCGAAACTGCATAAAACACCAACTCTGAATAAAACGTGAGCAGACCTGTTTGAATAAATAGACTCGAAAATCTTGTCCTGTAAGTCGTTTTCGGTTTCAATTGATATGGCGTCAATTGCTTTCAGGACGTTGAGGCGATTTATAGCCGGCATCACCCCACCCGCACAATCGCGGCCAGGGCCTTTTGCTGATCCAGTTCGGCATAGACTTCCGTAATGGCCGCGGAGCGGTGGCCGAGGATGATGCGGGCGGTTTCCAGGCCAAACTCTTTCCGCAGGAACGTGGCGGCGTTGTGGCGGAGCTGGTGGGGGTGCCAGTGAAATTGCTTGTACCACGCCTTGGGGCCGATGAAGATTTTGCGTTCGTGGCCGTGATGGGCGGTCTTGTGTTCGGTCGGGCGGTAGAACCATATTGGGCCGCTGCAGTCAATATCGCACGGCCGCATCTTGACAATCTCGCCGGAACGGGCGGCCGTCAAGAGCTGCAATTGCACCATCGCCCAGACCTGACGGCTCACATACGGCTGTATGGCGTCCACATGCTCCTGTGGCGCGGGTTTAACCGGCTCAGACTCTCGAACACCATTGCGGCCTTTTTTCAAGCCCGGGACGGTTATCAGGGCGTGATAGACCGCGCCGGGCAGAAGTTCCTCGGCGGTGGCCCATTTGAACAGCGTCTTTATCCGGCTGATGCATTTGTTGATATTATTCCGGCACAGCCCCTTGTCCACCATCCGCTGGCGGACGGTCTTGAGCGCCCGCGGCCCAAACTCAATCGCCTTGGTGCTGCCGTAAATGTCGCACAGATGACGCAGCGACACCCGAAGAT
>DSDR01000185.1 GCA_011048645.1 Phycisphaerales bacterium | reverse complement strand
GCACAACGCTTTGGCCGATGTGCCCGGCCGACTGGATGAGCAGTTCAATGTCATATGCGGACAAGGGCGACTGCGCATTCTGGAGATCAAACCCGCCGGCTCCGGCGCAATGACTTTTGAAGCGTTTGCCCGCGGTCGAAACACGCAGGCGGGTGATTTGTTCCTGCCGATTGAGCGGGTTCTGCAGGGCCTGGGTGTATGAGTCAATGGACGCATCAGTCCGCTCGCGCAGCGGCACTGAAGGTGCTGCGCCAGTATAACACCCATCGCGGTGATGCGGCCGAATTGCTGCATTCGGAGCTGGACATGACCCATCGTACCGGACAGGCGACCGACCTGGTGTATGGCGTCATACGCAATACGCCGCTGCTGGATTGGCTGTTGACGCAGGTCGCCGCGATTCAGCCGCGCCATGTCAAGCCGGCGATCCGGGGTATCTTGCGTATGGGCGTCTATGAATTGGTCTTTGCGCCGAAAACCGCCGACTATGCTATTGTCAATGAAGCGGTCAATCTGGCCCGTCGCTTCGGTTCACGCAAAATCGCCGGTTTTGTCAACGGGGTGCTTCGACAGATTCAGCGACATATTGCAAGCCGTGATGTCAGTTTAGAACACCCGCGGTTTGATGTTCGCGCGATTATTCCGCGCACCGACGGCGGCGGGTGCGCGTTGTCCTCGCCGCTGCTGCCGGATCCGTCGCCTGCTCCGGACGATTATCTGCATCTTGTCTGGTCGCTGCCGCGATGGCTCGTGCGGGATTGGATCGCAGCGTATGGCGCTGAAACGGCGGCTCAAATCTGTCTGGCCTGCAACCGTCATCCATCGGTGGTTGCCTGGCCGAATACGCAGCGCATTGACAGCGGCACGCTTGCCGAACGCCTCGCCGCCGAAGGCGTGACCTGTCGCCTGCTGCCGGTAAACGGGGCCGTTCAATTACGACGCGGCCGGGGCCCATTGACGGCCGTTCAGGCGTTTCGTGAGGGGCTTTTCTATGTGCAGGATCCGACCGCTGAGGCGGTCAGCACGTTTCTGGCGCCGCAGCCGGGCGATTGTCTTGTGGATTTGTGCGCTGCGCCGGGCGGCAAAGCCATTGCCTGTGCGCTGAAAATGAACGATACCGGCTGTATCATCGCCTCCGATGCCAGCACGACACGATTGGCACGGCTTGACGAAAATACAGCCCGTCTGGGGCTATCGTGCATTCGCCGTGTCTCCCAAAACGAGTTGGATCAGGCGGTGCGGTCGCTTGATCGCCTGGATGCGATCATTCTCGATGTACCCTGTTCCAACACCGGCGTTTTGGCCCGACGTGTTGAAGCGCGACACCGCCTGGAAAGGGGATTACCCGCCCCGCTGTTGCGGCGGCAGCGGGAGTTGCTTGAATACGCATACGCCCGGTTAAGGCCCGGTGCAAAGCTGTTATACTCAACATGCAGTATTCATCCGAAGGAAAATACCCATCAGATTCAGACTTTTTTGCAAGTCCACCCTGATTTATACCTCATTAAGGAACAAATCGTGTTTCCCAGTATTGAAAATGCTGACGCCGTGGATCATGACGGGGGATATATGGCACTGCTGGGGACGTTATCGATCGATGATTCGGGTGTTTTCAGTTGAATGATTACAACCGCCTTCAACAGGTTATCCACAAAAGCCGATTGCGGTGTGAATAGACTGTGAAAAACAAATTTTTTTTTGGCGTAAGTCGCCTTCCTGCTTGCATCTTACCGGTGTGGATAAGAATTCTTGAAAATGGCGGTTGAATCCACATTCGGTTTACTGCTATCATCGTCCCATTCAGTGAAACAGCTTTGAGAAATATGCAAGAGCCGTTGTGATCAATCCGGAAGGATGGGAAAAACCAATGCAGACGATGTTCACGGATGAAGTGAAAGCGATACATGAACGGATTGCTGAAAAGATCGGGGCCTGCCAATATCAGGTCTGGTTTGAAGGGGCGACCCAGATCGCTCTGAATGATGATGGGTTGCAGGTTACCGCCGCCAATCCGTTTGTATCGAATTGGATCGAAGGTCATTTTCATCAGGCGCTGAGCGAGTCAGCACTGGAAGTATGCGGTCGGAAAATGCCGTTGCGGTTTCGGATTGACGCCGGCTGCGCCAAGCCGCAGGTCAAACCCCTCCCATCTGCCAAACCGACCGGTATCGAGCGGCTCAAAACCAGTCAACGGCGTGTCCCGGCCGCCAAAGGCCGCGACGGGCGCGCGCTGCCGCTGAAGCTGACGCTTGATACGCTGGTGGTCGGAAGCAAAAACCAGTTGGCGTTTAACGCGGCCCAGGCGGTTATTTCACAGGATCAAAGCCCGTTTAATCCGCTGTTTGTTCACGGCGGTTACGGCGTCGGCAAGACGCACCTGCTGCAGGGCATCTGCAATGAGATTTTTCAGCGCAAGCTCGGCTGCCGCTGGATGTATCTGTCGGCCGAAGATTTCACCAATCAGTATGTCATTGCCCTCAAGACGCACAAGTTGGATGTGTTTCGCAATCGTTTTCGCAATCTGGATATTCTTGCGATTGATGACATTCATTTTCTGGCCAATAAGAACGCGATGCAGG
>DSDR01000141.1 GCA_011048645.1 Phycisphaerales bacterium | reverse complement strand
TTGCCGCGCTGTCCTGGCCGCCCAGCAGTTGCGACAGGGCGAAACCCCCGGTCGCGCCGGCTGCCACCACGGCGCCCAGAATCAGCCATGTAAATAATCCTGATCCGCCTGCGGAGGATGAAGTTTTTTTTTCTTTGTCTTCTTTTTTCACTTCGTGATCTTTGTCTTTGGCCATTGTTCGCTCTCACGTGGTTGTCGAGTCTGTCCTGTGTTTTATTTCAATCATCCATCCGTTCCGTCCTCAGTCCGCTAATCCGCGGCGGTGACGGCCGGTTCCGCGACATCGTTGTATTTTTTCACTTTCTGACGCAGTGTTCGGTCGCTGATGCCGAGAATTCTCGCCGCTCGTGTTCGATTGCCGTCTTCCCGCCGAAGCGTATCGAGAATGGCCCGCCGTTCCAGTTCTTCAAGCGAATGGCCCGCCAGGGCAAACGGCGGTTCGTCGTCCAACGGCTGGACGCCGAGATTGCGCCGCAATTCCTGCAGCAGCCACGGCGTCTCGGTAATCGACAGTTTCGATCCTTTGCCAAGGATCATTGCGCTTCGCACCACATTACGAAGTTGCCGTATATTGCCCGGCCATGAATAGGCGTTGAACACATCCAGCGTGCGCCGGTCGATTTCGGTAATCGCACGTCCCGCCTCGCCGGCAAACTCATTGATAAACCACCAGATCAACTCCGGCAGATCGTCTTTACGGTCCGCCAGGGCGGGCATGGCGATGTGAACGCCGCAGAGACGATAATACAGATCGGCGCGGAAGGCGCCTTTGTGAACCTGCCGGATGATATCCTGGTTGGTCGTGCTGATCAGGCGGACATTGACGCGGATGCTCTCGCTGCCGCCGACCCGCTCAAACTGCATCTGTTCCAGAGCGCGAAGCAGCTTGGCCTGAAACGACGGCGGGGTTTCAGTAATCTCATCGAGAAAGAGCGTGCCGCCGTGGGCGCGTTCCAGTCGGCCTTTGTGGCACATCAGCGCGCCGGTAAAGGCGCCTTTTTCATGGCCGAACAGCTCGCTTTCGAGCAGCGACTCGTTCAGCGCCGCACAATTGACCCGCACGAGGGGGCCGTCGGATCGCTTGCTGCGGTT
The DNA here is from genome assembly GCA_011048645.1 of Phycisphaerales bacterium. GTDB lineage: Bacteria > Planctomycetota > Phycisphaerae > Sedimentisphaerales > Anaerohalosphaeraceae > T3Sed10-213. Next base: position 1,513 of record DSDR01000141.1, on the reverse strand, counting down.
GTGAATCAGTCCGGCCAGCAGTTCCTTGCCCGTGCCGCTGGGGCCGGTGATCAAGACCGGCGCCGAGGTCGCCGCAACCGCCTCGGCCATGCGAACCGCCTGTTTGAGAGGCTCGCTCTGTCCGATAATCGGATACGCCCGACCGTCGTCGCCGACGACCGTTGCAATGCGGCCGGCCTTGTGATTGGGAAGCCGGCGATCCAGAATGGCCTCCACAGCTTCGGCCTGGAGCGGCTTTTCAAGGACATCAACGCAGCCGGCGCGCAGCCCGGCGACCGCCGCTTGGGAGGCCTGGTTTTCGCACATCATTACAATCGGCACTTCAGGATGCTCCGTCCGCAGCAGCGTCAGCAAGTCGCTTCTTGGCCCGCCCGAATCGACCGGAAAATCATCCCCGATGAACACCAAATGCCACCGGTATTGTTCCAGAAACGTTCGCGCCGCCCGCGCGGTTGTGGCGACGGCGCCGCGCAGATTACGCCGAGCCAGCACCGCCAGCGCCTCGCGCAACTGGCGCGAATCCCGTTCAAGCATCAGCACATGATAATAGGTTTCGCTATTCATTCTCGCTCCGTAAGGTCGTGTATTGTTGTACCTGCGTCTGATTTGTTTCCAGCCAGTTCAGCATCTGCAGCCGCCCCTGGGCCGCGGCGGCCCAGACGGAGTTGGGATACAATTGAACCAACTCCTCGTATCGGGTTTTGGCTTTGGCCGCATCGGTGCGACGTACACAATTGGCGGATTGAAACAGCAGCCACGAATACGTCGGGGCCTGTTCTTTGGAGGTTTGGGACAGGGCGATGTCATAATAGCGAGCCGCCGATTCGAGCCGGCCGGCTCGATACAGCACATCCGCCAGTTCCTTCGGGTGCGGAATCGATTCAGGGTCTTCGATTGTGCTCAGCCATTCAATCCAATGGTTTCGCTGTTTTGTCGCGGCGTCGGTTTGCTGCTCGGTGGTTTGTTTTGCAGACGACGGGGCGCTTGTTTTTTGTTCAAGCGGCTTTGAATTCGGATCCTCGTCGGCGACAGAGGATGACGGCGACGGCTGATTGGGGTCCTTTGTTTGCGGCGCTTGCAGCGACAGAACCTGTTCGATCAGCTCGGCAAGCGTTGCTTCTTTTTCGTCGGGCGTCTTTTCCGATACCGCCGACAGCGTATGCGCCATAAACTGCCGACGCAGCGTGCGGGACTGATCAAGGACGGCGTTGGGATCGGACGCCCTCGTCGTTGCCGCCGCCGCGGCAATGCACCCACATATTATATAATGATAATAATATCGTTTCTGTTTCATTGTACATCCAGGGGTTCCAACAAACCGGCGTATGCCATCGCCGCGCGATCATAGGCTTGCTGTTCGGTATAGAGCGCTCCGAGAAGACCAAGCACTTCACGACGCAGCGATTCGTCGTCAACACCTTGCTTCATTATGTCCAGACAGATCGTCTCGGCCTGTTTGTGATTGTTGTTGCGATAGGCGATTTGAGCCAGTAAATACGCCGCTCGGCGGGTT
>DSDR01000303.1 GCA_011048645.1 Phycisphaerales bacterium | reverse complement strand
GTTTTTTTGGGCTGATAAAGCTGCGTCAGCCAGTCCAGCCGTTCATCGGGCACCGAGACCATCACTTCGTGTGCGTCCGTTGAGCCTGTCGGCGCAGGGTACTTGCCGCTGACGGCCGAAACGAGAGTACTTTTGCCCGATTGGGTTAATCCTAAAATCGCCGCTTTCAATATCAAATCCTTTTAGAATAAGTATCGATACCCTTTGGATTATAGACTCACAGAGGCGGCATTGCAAGCAAGGACTTACGGCGATTGGTGCGGCGAGGTGGGTTGGCCGGATGCAAGCACTTTGGTATAAATCAGCTTCGGATCGCCGGGGGCGTAAAAATCCTCAATACACGCAACAAGCGTATAGTCGTTTTTATCATAGAACTGTCGGGTCGGGCGATACTTCTCCAGTCCGGACGTTTCAATAACGACCAGCCGCCCGGCCTGTTCGGTGATTTGCCGTTCGGCAAACGCCAGCAGCCGCGAGCCGAGACCGGCCTGCTGTCTGTCCGGATCGACCGCGATCCAATACACATCAAATGTCCCCACTGTGCACGGTGTGGCCCCGAAGCACACCCAGCCGCCGACGCGCCCGCCTGTCTCGGCGACATAAGATTGATAGCCGCCGCCATCAGCGGTGCACGCCTGATCCAGCACCTCCTGTGCAATCGTTTCTTCAACAGGTCGAAAAAACGCCGTCCGGCGGATAATCTCCATGACCGCCGACGTATCCGAGGCAGCCGCTTTTCGAATGGTCCATTTTGTTTTAGAATTGAACATATTTCATCAATCGTCGTTGGGCATTGTCCAGCATCATTTCAACAAACCGTTCGTAGGCGATCCCGCCGGCGGTCAGGGCGGCGGCAAAGCCGGCCTCCGGTGTGATATCCGGATTGGGATTGACCTCAATGATATACGGATTGAGCCGTTCGTCCAGTCGAAAATCCACGCGGACATAATCGCGGCAGCCCAGTGCGTTCCAGGCCGCTGCGGCCAATCGGCGAACCTCGTCGGCGATTCGCGGCGGCAGGTCGGCGGGAATCTTGCGCGGCGTATGGTGAAACGCGAACGATTCGGCGTCCCATTTGGCGCTATAATCGACAATTTTTGGCCGACTGTCATCAAACGCCAAGAAATCAATCTCCGCCAGGGGCATGACGCGAGGCTGCCCATCGGATTGCACCACCGACACGTTCAGCTCACGGGCCGGAATGTACCGCTCAATCAGCACCGGCTGGGCAAACCGCTGATGCAGCGAGGCGACCTGCAATTGTGTCCGATCCGATTCCTCCGGAAGCCGCACGACCGAATTACTGTCGATCCCTTCACTGGCATCGCAAAACGCGGGCTTGAGGATGTACTTACCCTGCGGCAGGGCGGACGTATCCGGCTGGGCGCCCGGACGAACAACCGCTCCTTCCGGCGTCGGCAGTCCGCAGCCGGCCAGCAGGGCCTTGGCCTGAATCTTGTTTTGAGCCAGCAGCAGGGCAGGGGTATCGTTGCCCGTGCAGCTTGAGCCGAACGCCCGGCAGACCGCCGGAACCAGCGACGCCTGCTGTACATCGCTTGCAAATTCTTCAATCAGATTAAAAATCAATCCCCGGCCGTCGGTTGTCAGGACGCGCGTCAAATGCCCCAAATCGTCAATCGCCTGTGTGTGGTACGGATAGCCCAGCGTCCGGCAGGCCGCCTCAACCGCACGCACCTGATCCATCACCCCGGCGCGACTGTCATACAGGGCGTCGCCCGCCCGGTCGAAGGTATTGTGCAGGATCAGGATGGATTTTGGGTCACTCATTGTCCCGCCTTGTTCAATGCCGCGATAACGGCATCGACTGCCTGATCGTGATTCAGTCCGGACAGCGGGACGGTGACCTCCGCCCAGCGTTCATACAGCGGAATCCGCTTTTCATAGAGACTTTCAAGGGGTTGACCGGGTTCGAGAACAACGCCGCGTGCGTTCAAGTCATCCAGCCGCCGTTTCAGCTCGTCCAGCGGCAGTTGCAGATAGACGATTCGTCCGTCGGCCTGCAATGCCCGTATCGCGTCGTCATAATAAACGACGCTGCCGCCGGTGGCGATGACGGTGTGTTTGGCGTTGATACGGCCGACAGACTCCCGTTCGATTTGACAGAATCCGTCCATCCCCCGCTCGTCAATCAAGTCGCGCAGGCTCTTGCCGCAGGCGGCCTGGATCAACACATCTGTATCCAGAAACGACAGTCCCAATCGCTTGGCCAGCAGCACACCCACCGTGCTCTTGCCCGCTGCCGGCATCCCAATCAGGACGATGTTGGATCGATCGGTCGGCATCGTCGGTCTCAGCGCGGAATGGTCTTTTTCATCAGCGCCTCGTGCAGCACATCCCAAAGCGGCTGGACGTCTTTCGGCGTCATCAGTTTCCGGCGCAGGTTCTCGTCATTCATCGCCATCGCGATGTTGCGCAGGATGTGAAGCTGCACGTCCGGATCCCCCGACGGCGTCAGCACCAAATAGATGTATCGCGCCGGCACGCCGTCCGGGGCGTTCCAGTCGATGCCGCCTTTCGAGCGGCCGAAGACGATAATCGGCCGAGGCAGTTGGTCAATGCGGGCGTGCGGCACGGCCAGTCCGTCCAGCACCGCCGT
>DSDR01000016.1 GCA_011048645.1 Phycisphaerales bacterium | reverse complement strand
GTTACGATCGCAGCGCCGACGTCATCAAGCCGCAGTATGTGATTGAAGAGCTGCACCGTCAAACGCAGGGCAACGCCGTGATCTGTACCGGCGTCGGCCAGCACCAGATGTGGGCGGCGCAGTTCTACAAATTCAACCATCCGCGGCAGTTGATCACGTCCGGCGGACTGGGGACAATGGGCTTTGGTCTGCCGGCGGCCATTGGCGCCAAATTGGGCTGCCCCGACCAGACGGTCATCGACATTGACGGCGACAGCAGCTTTAATATGACGCTGACCGAACTTTCCACGGCCGTGATGTACGACCTGCCGATCAAGGTCTGTCTGCTCAATAACGGCTTTATGGGGATGGTGCGCCAGTGGCAGGAGCTGTTTTACGGCCGGCGCTATTCGCAGAGCTGTCTTCAGAATCCGGATTTTGTACGACTGGCCGAGGCGTTCGGGGTTGTCGGCATCACCGTCGATAAAAAAGACCAGGTGCCTGCGGCAATTGAAAAGATGCTTGAAGAAACCCGCCCGGTCGTGGTTGATTTCCGCGTCGATCCGGAAGAAAACGTCTGGCCGATGGTCCCGGCCGGAAAGAGTCTGCACGAAATGGACGGGCTGGATATTTTTGAAATGGCATAAGAAAAAATCAAAAATCAAAAATAAGCAAGTCCGGCCTGAAAGGGGCGTTTGCATTTTTGATTTTTAACGTTTGATATTTTATCTGGAGTATAATATGAAGCATATACTGAGTGCATTGGTGTTAAACAAGCCCGGCGTTCTGGCGCACGTGGCGGGGATGTTTGCCGCACGGGCTTTTAATATTGATTCGCTGGCGGTCGGCCGCACCGACGATCCGACCCTGAGCCGAATGACCATCGTGGTCATCGGTGATGACAAAGTCGTCGAGCAGGTTCGCAAACAATTGGTCAAAATCGTGCCGGTGGTCAAGGTGCAGGACTTTATCGGCCAGGATGTCGTCGCGCGCGACCTGATGCTGGTCAGTGTGACGTGTCCACCTGAAAAAAGACCCGAAATAATGGCCTTAATCGAGATGTTTAACGGAAAAGTTGTGGACATTGCCCAAAAAATCGTTATGGTAGAAATTGCCGGTCCGGAAAGTAAGATCGAGGCCTTTATCGACGCCTGCCGACCCTACGGCATCAAAAGTATGGTTCGCACCGGCACCGTCGCCATGGCCCGCCAGACACGGACCAAAACCGAGGAATAGCACAACGACTTAGTTTTTATGGAGATTTTGCAGTATGGCAACACTTTTTTATGAACAGGATGCTCCGCTTGATGCGCTGAAAGGCAAGAAAGTTTGTGTGATTGGCTACGGCAGCCAGGGACACGCTCACAGTCAGAACCTGCGCGACAGCGGCATCGAGGTGGCAGTAGCCGAGCTGGAAGGCACGGCCAACTACAAGCTGGCTCAGGAACACGGTTTTTCGCCGACTTCCATTGCTCAAGCGATGGACGGGGCGACGCTGATCATCATCACCCTGCCCGATGAGGTTCAGGCCAAGGTGTATGAATCGGACATCAAGCCCCATCTCAAGCCCGGCCAGGTGCTGGGATTTTGCCACGGCTTTAACGTGCATTTCGGATATATCAAGCCGCCCGAAGGCGTCGGCGTGGTGATGATTGCGCCCAAGGGGCCGGGGCATCTGGTCCGCAGTGAATATGAAAAAGGCGGCGGCGTGCCCTGTCTGGTGGCGGTGCACACTGACGGCGACGGCAGCGCCAAACCGGTCGCGCTGGCCTGGGCCAACGGCATCGGCGGCGCACGGGCCGGTGTCATCGAGACCACCTTCAAGGAAGAGACCGAAACCGATCTGTTCGGCGAACAGGTCGTTTTGTGCGGCGGGCTGACCGCACTGATCAAGGCCGGCTTTGAAACGCTCGTCGAGGCCGGCTACCAGCCGGAGATCGCGTATTTCGAATGTATGCACGAGGTCAAACTCATCGTCGATCTAATGTATCAGGGCGGTATGAGTTATATGAGATACAGCATCTCCAATACCGCCGAATACGGCGATTTGACCCGCGGGCCGCGGATCATCACCGAACAGACCAAGGCCGAGATGAAAAAAATCCTCAGCGAGATTACCGGCGGCCAGTTTGCCAAAGAATGGGTCGCCGAATATCAAAGCGGATTAAAGAATTTTAACGCGCTGTACGATAAAGATCACGGCTGTCAGCTTGAGGTGGTCGGACGCAAGCTGCGCAAAATGATGAAGTGGATCAACGCCAAGGAAGTCTGAAAACGGAGACTGCCGGGGCTGCTGACAGGCGGCCTGTGGCGGTTTAATCAATGTGGAATTTGAGGCTAATTCAGGAGCCTGACCATGAACACGAAGATTGCCTGTGGAATTTTTGCCGCGGCGGCCATGATGCTGGCCGGTTGTGCTCGTCCGCTGACCACGTATGAACACGTTTATGAGCGGTACTACGCCACCACCATCGGCCTGAGCACCTCGGCCGATGTGCTGGAGATTCTCAACAATCGAGGTCACGAACTACTCAGCCAGAGTGAAAGCGTTGTCGCGGCCTGGGGCAAGGAAGGCACGCGCGACCGAACGCATTGGTTCAATATGGTCGCCTTTGATCAGAACAGCGCGGTGGCTGTGCGCAAG
>DSDR01000288.1 GCA_011048645.1 Phycisphaerales bacterium | reverse complement strand
TGCGCTCGTTCGTGAAACGCGCCCAGCAGCCGGTTTTTGGCCGCGGCGTTGCCCAGCGGCACGACAAGCTGAACGCCGAGCCGTTGATCGGCAAAGCGATTGTCGCCGAGCATATTGTAGGCCGCGCCGCGTGTGCCGCCCAGACCGCTGATGTTGTAGCTATAGTCCAGATTAACCAGCGGCAGGGCCTGATTGCGCAGATAGTCCATCGTGCTGACCTGGCGAGCGAGCTGGAGTTCCGCGTCGAGCAGCTCGGTGCGGTTTTCCTCAGCCAGACGTACCAGCGTTTGCGGATTCAGTTCATAATAAATCGGGTCCGGCTCGGTTTGCGGACGAATGCGGATCGGCGAATCGGGCAGAAAGTCCGGCTGCCTTAGGAGCTGTTTTAATTCCCGCTGGCGGATGCGGGTATCGTTTTCGGCCAGAATAATCGCTTCAATCTGCGTGGCCAGCCCCGCCTCGGCGCGGATGATTTCGATGGGCGCGTGTGTGCCGGCCTCGACAAACCGTTTGGCCCGTTCAAGCTGGGCCTCGGCCAGAGCGTATTGCTGCTGGCGGACGGTCAACACCTCGCGGGCGGCGTACAATCGCCAATAGTACCGCTCGACATCGGCCAGGACACGGATGATTTCCAGCTTGGTGCGGACATCGGCGATCTGTCGGTTGTACCGCGCCACGCGGATTGTATGCAGGTTATCGCGCCGCCCGGCGTTGCGCAGCAGCGGCTGACTGATGGAGGTGATAAAGCCGCTGCTGTAGGCCGGGTTGAGAATGGAAAAGGGGTTGTTGGTTTTGCTCCAGTAATCAGCCAATGAAAACTGAAGCGTGCCGCCGGTTTGCAGGGGCATTTGAACGCCCAGGCTGGCTTGCGTGCGTTCTTCTTTTGAGGCGGTCAGCAGCGTGGCCGTGGGGGAGTCGGTTTTGCTGTAATTGATGTTACTCACAAAGGCCGCTTCGAATTTGGCCTCCTCGGCCTGCACGGCGGCCTGGGCGATCTTCGGGCCGATCAACGCCGCCTGAACGTCCAGATTGTTTTGCAGCGCCATCGCTCGGCACTGTTCCAGCGTCAACGCCACCTGCCCGTCGTTCGGATCGGCAAACAACGGCCTGGACGGCTGGTCAAACGCCTCAAGATGTCGGCCTTTCGGCAGCGGCATCGAGTCGATCCGAGTCAACTGCTTCGGCTCAAAATGCCGTTGGTGCGGATCATCCAGTCCGCAGCCGCACAGACTCACTATCGGGATTAGGATCAGTGCTGTCAGGTATCGCATAGCCACCCTATACATTCAATGTCTCATATCACATATTCCATATTACATATTCCACGTCTCATATCTGAGATTTCAAATTTCAAATTTCAGATTTGACATCCGACCTTTCCTTATTCGTGCCGCAGGGCCTCGATGGGGTTCAATCGCGCAGCCTTCATTGCCGGGAACATCCCAAAGACCACGCCGACGCCGGCCGAAAAACCAAACGCCACCGCAATGGCCCAGGCGGGTACTTGTGTTTGTTCCATCAGCGGAGCGGATTTGGAGATAGCCCCGGCCAGCAAATGCCCCAGCCCCACGCCGATCAGGCCGCCGATCATACACAGGACCACCGCTTCGACCAGAAACTGCGTCAAGATCGCCGCCGGTCGCGCGCCGACAGCCTTGCGCAGTCCGATTTCACGGGTGCGCTCCGAGACCGAGACGAGCATAATATTCATAATCCCCACGCCGCCGACCAGCAGCGAGATGCTGACCACGCCGGCGGCCACCAGCGTAATCATCCCCATGACCTGTTTGAACTGACGGACCTCGTTTTCCATCAGGAAGACGCCGAAGTTGTCCGGGTCGCCGGGCTTGAGGCCGCGTGTTCGACGCAGGAAAAAGCGTATCTCGGCCCGTGCCTCCTCGGCGACGGTTGAGTCCCGACAGCTTGCCATCACGCGAATCCACGGCGTGCGGATCAGCTTGGCGGCGGTGGTATAGGGAATGAAGGCTTCCAGTTGTTCGCCGGCGCCGCCGAACATCATACCGGTATTGGGTTTGTCGTCCACCACGCCGGCCACCACATACGAGTTGGAGCCAAGCTGAATGATCTGGCCGGAGCAATCGCGATCCATCTGAAGTTTGTCGCGAAGCTGAGCGGTGATAATGCAGACATAGCGGCCCTGTGTTTCGTCGAGCAGCGCGAACGGCCGGCCGTAAATGATGGGGCGGTTTTCAATCTTGAACCAGCTTGCATCCACGCCGGTGACCGACACCGAATCGACCGTGCGATCCATAAACCGTCCCGGGAATCGTCCGATATTGGTCATCAGGGACACATATTCGACCGACGGACAATGTTCGAGCAAACCGTCGAAATGGTGCGGCTCAAAACGAAGCTGCCAGTGCGGGGTATTTTTCTGCGGGCCGGTCTGCGGGCGTTCGGGCCAGATGAAGATTTTGCGGGTGCCGAACAGTTCAAAGTTTTCCAGTATCTTACGGTTCATTCCCTCCATCGCCGCGATCACCGCCGCGACCGAGGCAACGCCGATGATGATGCCCAGTGTCGTCAGGATGCTGCGGGTCTTGTTGACCCAGATTTGTCCCAGCGCCAACAAGGCGCTTTGCACCGCCAGCCGCAGCAGATACAGCGGAAAG
>DSDR01000317.1 GCA_011048645.1 Phycisphaerales bacterium | reverse complement strand
GCCGTGCTGGCCGCCCAGTGGCTCGGCGCGCCCGGCATGCCGTCGGCGGACATCGCCCCGCCTCCTGAAGGCGACGGCGTAGTCGATCTGCTCGATTTGCTGATGCTGGCCGAGAACTGGCTGTATAGCGATTAACATCCGGCGTCCGACAACATTTGCACGACACCTTTCAAGCAAGGATCGCCAGTTCGAACCCTGAAGAATAAAGAGAGCGGCGTTTTTTTATTCAAATAACCATAAAGATATATAAGAACATAACATCTTTTTTTGTCCTGCGGGCATGTTCTGCCAGAGAAGCGCTTTGCAAATGATCTGAAAATTGATACGATACCAGCGTTTCGGAAAATCAAATGTCGGATAACGCCGCAAAAGGACAAAGATGTCTGAGCCTAAGAAAACTACGGACCGCGAGAAGGTTCCTGTTGAATTGACGATTCGGGCGATTCTGCTCGGCATTGTTCTGTCAATGCTGCTGGCCGGGACCAACGCCTACCTGGGCCTGTTTGCCGGAATGACCGTCTCGGCCTCGATCCCTGCCGCCGTGTTGTCGATGGGCATTTTCCGCCTGTTTCGACGAAGCAGCATCCTTGAAAACAATATTGTCCAGACCTCCGCCTCGGCGGGCGAATCATTGGCGGCCGGGGCGATCTTTACCCTGCCGGCCCTGCTGATTCTTGGGTTCTGGGATGAAATCCATCTTGGCTGGGTGATGCTGCTGTGCGGATTGGGGGGTGTTCTGGGTGTGTTGTTTACGATCCCGCTGCGTCGTTCGCTGATTTTGCAGCAGAAACTCCAGTTTCCCGAAGGCGTCGCAACCGCCGAAGTGCTCGAAACCGGCCAGACCGGCGGACGCGGCCTGACCTATATAATTCAGGCAGCCGCCGCCGGCGGCCTGTTTAAGCTCGGCTCAACGGCTCTGGGCGTATGGCCAGACGCTATTGAAACGGCCCGACGGGTAGGAAACAGCATCTTTTACGGCGGGACAAATCTCAGCCCCGCACTGGCCAGCGTCGGCTATATCGTCGGGCTGAATATCGCGGTGCTGATTTTTCTCGGCGGCGCGGTCAACTGGCTCGTGGCCATTCCGATTGTCTCAACGTTTGAATCGGCCTCCGGACAGACCCTCATCGAACAAGCCTACAGCCTCTGGAGCGGCAAGACCCGCTATATCGGCGTCGGAGCGATGGTCTTCGGCGGATTGTGGACGATTTTTCAGATCCGCAAAACACTTCTGAGCGGCATTGTCAGCGGGCTGAAGGCCTATCAAATCCGCACGTCCGGACAGCCGGCGCTGGAACGCACTGAAAAAGACGTTCCGATGAAATGGGTGCTGCTGCTGATTCTGCTGCTGGTCGTGCCGCTGCTGCTGGTCTATCAGGTCTTCGTGGCTAATTGGTCAATTTCCATTACCATGGCGGTATGCATGCTGATCACCGGGTTTGTCTTTTCGGCGGTGGCCGGCTATATGGCCGGGCTGGTCGGCTCGTCCAACAATCCGGTCTCCGGCGTGACCATTGCGACCGTACTGATCAGCGCGTTGCTGCTGGCGGCCATGATGGGCGCCGCCGCCGAACACGGCCCGGCCGCGGCGATTGTCATCGGAACGGTAGTCTGCTGCGCGGCCGCGATTGCCGGCGACAATATGCAGGATTTGAAAACCGGCGTTATCGTCGGCGCCACGCCGTGGCGGCAGCAGATCATGCAAATGGTCGGAACAGTATCGGCCGCGGTCGTGCTCGGCCCGGTCCTGATGCTGCTGGATCGCGCCTACGGATTTGCCGGCACCGAACGAGCCGGCGTCAACGCACTGGCGGCGCCTCAGGCCAATCTGATGGCCTCGGTCGCACGCGGTGTCTTTTCCCGGCAGTTGCCGTGGAATTATATCCTCATCGGCATTGCCGCTGCCGTTGTCATCATCATCCTCGATGAGATTCAGCGGAAACGAAACAGCGCGTTTCGCCTGCCGGTGCTGGCGGTGGCCATCGGCATTTATCTGCCGTTTGAATTGTCCGTGCCGATCTTTGCAGGCGGCCTGATTCGATGGGCGGTTGAAAAACGCCATGCCGCCGCGCCGACAGGACCAAACGACCCGGCCGCTCTGACCGCTAACAGCGGCCTGCTGTTTGCCTCCGGCCTGATTACCGGCGAGGCGTTGATGGGCGTGCTGCTGGCGATTCCCATCGCGGCGCTCAAACCGGCCGGTATCGCGTTTCCTCTGTTTGCGATGCCGCTGGGCGGCTGGGTCGGATCGGCGCTGTTGGCGGGCATTTGTGTTTGGATGTACACGGTCGCAACCGGCCGAAAATAAGCGTGTGATGTTTTTCAGGAGAACAAATGCCATGAATCGTGTGATCTGCGTGTTGGGATGTTTCAGTTGTTTGTATGCCCTTGTCGGATGTATGGATCCACACTACGCCGCACGTGCGTCGTATGCTAATCCGGGAGGGATGTGGATGCCCCATCAATTGGCTCGGCACAGATACACGCTCCGCTCGCTTGGCGTTAATAATCCCGACGATCTGACGGACCTGCAGGGTTATCCGCTCGGGGCGATTGTCTGGCTGGGCGGCTGCAGTGCGTCGTTTGTCTCGCCGGAAGGGCTGATCGCCACCAACCACCATTGCGCCACGGGAACGCTTCAG
>DSDR01000334.1 GCA_011048645.1 Phycisphaerales bacterium | reverse complement strand
GCCGAGACCTGCTCGGACGCACTGGCCACCTGCGAGGCCCCCTCGGTCAGCCCGGCAATAATCTGATTGATCGGCTTGGCGATGCCGCGTGTGATGACCATGGCAATCACGATACCGGCAACCGCTCCTATAGAAAGACCGACAATGACGATCCATGTGGCCTTTTCCAGCGAATTCTCGGCGTCAAGGGCGCCTTCGCTGGTCTCTTTCATTGCAAATTCAGCCGTATTTTGAGCGGCATCGGTCACTTTGACGCCTATTTCAACTAACTGCGCTAACACGTTTTCGCGAGCATACCAGGCCTCCAAAAAGCGATTCATATTTTGCAGATAGGCCTGTCCCGCCTCGGCACTTTGCTTGATGAGCTGAAGATCGTCGGGGTTGTTTGTCATCGTTCGCAATTCGTCCAGATGCCGATCAATTGTCGCAAATCGCTTTTGGGTTTGCAGGAAGTGCTCCGGGCTTCGGTTCGCAATTGCATACCAGGTGCCAATGATAATTTCATTGCCTTCGTCAATAATATTGTTGACCACCGTTACCTGGCGGTTCAGGTCAAGTACCTCATGTGCTCGTGCATCGGGATTTTTGGCAAGTTCCTCAATTTTCCTTTCCGTAGCGGCAATGTAAGCTACACATGCGTCCATAAAACGTTTTGCATTGGCGACGGAGGCGTCTTCCTCTTTTTTCATATTTGCAATCGCATTGACCATTTTTCCCATTTCCTGTTCATACTCAGTCGTTGCAACGGTTGCCTCACGCGCATTGGTTGTCAGCCAGTCGAGACCGTGCTCATTTGCCAGCTTCGTTGCTTCGGACAGATAATCCTGAAGTTGGACAATGCCTTGACGGCAGGATTCCAATCGATTTTCCTCGGTCGAAATAGTATAACCCAGCACCGAATATCGCATCATTAATGCCGTTCGTTCCACATTATTGGCCACAGTGGCCGCCGGCACGGTTTCCTGTTCCATCGTCTCGGCGATGCGATAGACGGCATTGATATTGTACACGCCGATGCCGCCGATAAGGACGGCGATTGCAATCACGGTTGCAAAGCCCAGTACCAATTTCATACTCAATTTCATGTTCTTAAACATTGTTTAACCCTTTCCAGTTATGTTGTTGAACGTTTTTACAGTTAAGACGTTTGCAGAGTGGAGTTTACTTATGTACCGGTTCGCCGTTACAGATAAACGCGCCGTATCGGCGGTCTTCCTGCTGAATATGCTGCACGAGCCAGTCCTTCAGAAACGTCGCCAGATGGACGGCGGCGACTTTTTTGCCGGCGTCCAGATCGGCTGTCATCCGGCCGACCTTGTCGGTCAGCGCCTTGTGTTCGGCCTGATGCGACGTCAATTGCGGAAAACCGATCTGACGCATCAGCGCCTCTTCGGCGGCAAAATGCCGCTGGGCGTAACGCGCCAATCCCCGTACAGTCTTTCCGACTTCCGCGTCGCCTTGCCCCTGACGCATCGCGTCATAAAGCCGACTGATCAGTTCAATCAGGCACTGATGCTGCCGGTCCATCGCATCAATCCCGACGGAATACGAGTCGTTCCAGTGAAACAGCGCCATGGTGGCTCCTTTCTTCATTGAGGGGAGAAATACGTTGTGCCGGTCTATAGCCCCGGCCCGTCCTGCGCAGCCAGATGCTCCAGTTCCTGTGTATGCAGCACCTGGTCAATATCCAGCAGAATCTTGACCGCGCCGCCGATCTTTCCCATGCCGAGGATAAACGACGTATCGACGCTGCCGTCAAACTGCGGCGTCGGCTCAATGTCCTTGTCCTCAATGTCCAGCACTTCGCAGACGCGATCGACGATGATGCCGGTGTGAAAGCTCTGCCGTCCCGCTTTGACCTCGACCACGATAATGCACGTCTGGTCGGTGACCTCAATCGGCGCCATCCCGAATCGCGCCCGCATATCGACGATGGGCACGACCTGCCCGCGGAGATTGATCACGCCGCGCACATCATGCGGGGCGCGCGGCACGGCGGTAATATCCATATAGCCGATGATCTCGCGAACCTTGAGAATTTGCAGACCGAATTCTTCAGCCCCCAACGTAAACGTCAGGTATTTGCCCGCCAAACTCTGCCTGTCAGAGCCGGCCTGCGGGGGCGATGTGGTGGTATTTGCCATACTGCCTTCCTTTCTGATATTGAAGTACATTGACTGTTCGCAGCCGTTGGTTTTCCTGCAGGGATAACCTGTTCACGGGGTGTGTCATCGTAAAAATAAAACGAACTTAAAAGTTCTATTTGTAAAAAACGAAGGAAATCCTTTGATAGCAAAAAGGAAATGATTCGCTGCAATCGGGGTCAATGGTCATTTTTACCGAACACCTCTTGGGAAAATCGCCCTGCTGTATTCCGTATTACTCTATTGAAAACAAAAGGATTATCTGTCCCTGCCCATTGACAAATCCCTGTGCGGAAAATTGTTTTCTGAAGCGAATAATGAAAATCCCCCGCTTGCCGTGCGCTCAAGAACAATCCAAAAAATTTTACGTAATCAAGCACAGTGTCCGATAACGCCGAAGGTTTCTTTTAGAAAAGCCCGATAATGTGTTCAAATCAGACGGATGATTTTTTAGGATACGGTATTTCAGTAGGACTTTTTCTTCAGGATCCCAAGCAGATTG
>DSDR01000054.1 GCA_011048645.1 Phycisphaerales bacterium | reverse complement strand
TTGCTGTTCGGTATAGAGCGCTCCGAGAAGACCAAGCACTTCACGACGCAGCGATTCGTCGTCAACACCTTGTTTCATCACGTCCAGACAGATCGCCTCAGCCTGTTTGTGATTGTTGTTGCGATAGGCGATTTGAGCCAGTAAATACGCCGCTCGGCGGGTTTCGCGGCCGGTCGGCAAATGCGGCATCGCCTCATTCAGCTCCCGCCGGGCCGGCGTCAGTTCACCGTTTTGCAGGTAACACTCAGCCAGTTCCAGCGACAGCAGGGCGCGCAGCCGCGACTCGGCGATGAATTCAATCTTTCGGCGCAACAGAGCAATCGCCGGCGTTGGTATATCCATCTGTCGATAAAGCCGCGCTTTGGCAATCATCACGTCAACCGAATCTTCCTGAGTCAGCCGCGATTCGGGAATGCGTTCAAAAATCTCCAGCGCCCCCACATAGTGCTGCTGTTTCAACTCGGCCTCGACCAGATTCAGGGCGATCCGAACATATTCCCGATTGCCCAGCTTGGCGCCCAGTGCATTGTGCAGCACCTTGGCCGCCTCGGTGTATTGTTCGGTTTGGATCAACGCCTGTCCGAGCATCAGACACGTTGCCGCCAGCCGTTTGTCGCTGTGGTCGGTAAACAGCGACAGGGTTTCGGTCAGCCACTTGGCCGCTTCAGCAAAATGCCCCTGTTCGTAGGCGCATTTACCCAAACCGAATACGGATTGCAGACGGGCGCGGCGATTGATATTCAAATGGTACACGCGGCCAAACAGCTCGGCGGCTTCGGCGTAATTGCCGTTTTCCATCGTTGCCTCGGCCAGCGACAGCAGCGCCTCATCGGTGATCCTTGAATTGGGATAGCGAATCAACAACTCGTTCAAATCGGTCTGAGCGCCCGTGAAATCGCGAAGGGTTGTTTTGATTCTGCTGGAGCCGAGCAGCGCATAAGGCGCCAGCGAATGGGCAGGATACTGCGTTGCCACCAGTTTATATTCGCCCAGGGCCGTGGCCGCCTGATCGGCCATGGTGTAAAGCTGACCCAGGCAATAATGTGCATTGGGCTTGCGCGGGTCGCTGCGATGCCGCAGCAGGAAGCGCTGCCATAGCGCGGCCGCTTCACGAACAAGCACGGCTTTGAGTGCATCGGAATGCTCAAATGTCGAAATATCATACACCTGTCCGCTTTGTCCGTCAAACCGCCAGACCAATCCGGCGGCGCCGACCGCGACTTCGGCCAGATAATTGCGATCCACCAGCGGCAGATACACCATCGTCTTGTGTTGTCGGGCCGCGGCCGACAAGCTGTTTAAATTCAGAACGACTTTGGCTTCCGAGGCGTATTGCCATAAAAGCTGATCCAGCGGTGCATCCAGGGCATACGCCGTCCACTGGGCGCCGATGGAACGCTGCGGATCATACGCCACGAGCGGCGCGATCGCCGATTTGCTCAGTTGATCCATGCCCTCGGTCAGCAGGTACCCCAACTGTTCCTGGTCGGTAATCGGAAGCGAATAAATCGGCTGGGCGTCCGACCAGGTGTTGCCCGGCAGGTCGTCGCGTTGGTTGCCGATTCGCAGCAGATAGCGGGTCAGCGATTCAGCCGCCAGAAAATAACAGTCCGCCTCCAGCGTTGTCGGCATATATGCTTCAATCGTCTTTAACAGGGCCATCGCCTGATAGGCGTGTCGCCGGGCTTCGAGAAAATTGCGGTTATGGTTCTGGATAAAGGCCAGATTGTAATTGGCCAGCGCCCGAACCACGGGCGAACGGCTGTTCAGGGCGCGGGTAAACAGTTCGGCCATTAACTCCTGTTCCTGGGTTTTTTGCAGGCACAGCGCCATTTGAAGCGTCAGCCAGTCGGCCAGCGCCTCGTCCCGGTCGGTCCGCAGACTGAGATTGCCGCGCAGTCGCTCATAGACATAGGCGGCTTTGAGGTACTCTTTGGACGCATACAATCTCTCGGCGGTTTGCAGCGAGACGGCGCCGTCCAGCACGTCGGTGGTATGCCGTCCCAACTCCATCGTTTTAACCAGCGCCGCCGGGTCGGTTGTATCATTAATCTCAGATGCCGCCGCAGAGGCAGCAGGACGGGCCGAGTCCGCTGATTTCGTCGATGCCTCACCGGCGGCTGAAATCACACCGAACGGACGGCGGACCAGATAAACCAGAATGCCGGTCAGGACAACGATATTAAGAATCAGTATCATTTGTGTGAAACTGGATGATGTGGTTGCAAAACGTCTGTCGGCCTGACGAGGTCCGGCGTTGCCTTGCACCGGATAAGCCTTGTCGTCATTCAGTCCGGACACAGGCCCGCTGAAGATGTCCCCGGCGGACGTCTCCAGTTTCACATCGTCGCTGAAAAGCTCCGAGAGATTCGGAACGTCATTCCGGTTTCCCGATTTGTCACTTTTTTTACTGCTCATTCTATCCTGTCAGGTCGTTTTGCCGGTGTTCTCATCGCGCACTATTCTTTCGACAAATCAGGAATGCAAAGATTGTGCCATTATTGACGATGTTGAGTCTAAGGGAGGCAGCGCTGCTGATTAAGCGGGACAAATGCGGTTTTTAAGTGATTTTCCCGGTTTGCTTTTCGCCGGCGGTGTCTGCATTCCATACACCGGATGTGTTGAATTTACAAACATCCCGCCCGGC
>DSDR01000328.1 GCA_011048645.1 Phycisphaerales bacterium | reverse complement strand
CAGTTTCAGCGGACTGTTAAAATGGGCAATTCGGCGTCGATTGATCGCTGTCACAAAATCGCCCTTGCCGCGGCCAAGCAATGCGGTCGGCTGTATTTGCCGACTTTGAGCGGGCCGGAATCCTTTGAAGAGGCGGTGCGTCGTTTGCGTCAGCAATACGCCGAGGCGGAGTTGCTGTATGGGGATCCGGAGGGGCAATGGCTTGAGTTGACGAGCAATTCGACCGTTCGGACGGATCGAATTGTGTGCGTCGGGCCGGAAGGCGGTTTTTCAGATGAGGAGATCGGGCTTTTGGAAGCTTACAAAGCCCGTCCGGTACGGGTTAATCGCCATATCCTCCGTATTGAGACCGCGGCGGTCGCGTTTACAGCGGTGCTGCGGTTGCAGTCCGGCCTGCCGGAATCGACCTAAACGGCCAACAGGGCGGCAGGGAAGGGGCACACCTCACGTTTTTTATACGGCCGGCAGCAGGGGCATTTCCGGCTGAAAACTATAAGGTAAAGCCGGCGGCCTCGTGTGTCGGCGGTCTGTGTCTTGAGCCTGTTGAGTCGTTGTTGTTTTTCCCTTTTATGTAAACTCTTCACACCCAACCTGCATTTTCAACGTATAGAAGAATGGAAAACGGATATGGTCTATGGGCGGGGAAGCGACTCATGAAAAAGTGTGACAGTCAAAATGTGGCTCAGGAGCTGGCCGGTTTGCTGATGAAACTCAGCGAGGGTAAAAACGACCCGCATACCCGTCGGCAGGCCAACCGGCTGATTACCCAAATCAGTCCCGATGATGTAGCGCGTGCGGAAAAACATCTGCTTGCCAGCGGGCTGTCGGCCAAGAAAGTCCAGCAGCTTTCGGCGGCCTTTGTGCTGATGGGCGTGCTGGACAGCGATGAGAACGACCTTCGACGTCGTTTGCCGGACGGGCATATTCTTCGCAGAGTGATGGCCGAGCATGAAATCATTCGCTGTTTTCTTGCCGAGCTGGAAGAATTGAACGAATGCATTCAGCAGACGGAAAAAACAGGTTCGGCCAGTTCGGAGATGATGCGTTTAGCACACGTGGCCGAGCATCTGAATGCGATGGAAGAGCACGTGGATCGGGAAAACGACGTGCTGTTTCCGGTGCTCAAAGAGCTGGGCTGGGGGAGCCTGTTTATGCAGATACAAAACGATCATACGTATCTGAAAACGGCGGTCAATGATTTGATCAAGTTGACGATTGCCTCTGAGCGTATGGCGTCGGAGGTCTTCAAGTTGCGGCTGTCCAATACGGTTCGGTATTTGTGTCCGATGATGCGGGAGCATTTATTTCACGAGGACCGGGTGCTGTTTCCGCTGGCGGTGGCGATGGTGGACGATCCGGCCGTCTGGCAGCGGCTCAAAACCGTCTGCTGTGAGATCGGCTACTGCGGCATTCACCTGTAGGGACAGGCGAACTCAGCACGATAAAGCGAGCATTAAAAATACACCTTGTCCATCAGTCGGGGGAAGGCGATGCAGTGGCGGATGTGGCGCTGGCCGGTGAGCCAGGCGACGGTGCGTTCGACGCCCAGGCCGAATCCGCCGTGCGGGACGGAACCGTATTTGCGCAAGTCCAGATACCAGGCGTAGTCGTCGGGGTTGTAGCCTTCTTCGTGGATACGGGCCAGCAGGGCGTCGTAGTCGTCTTCGCGTATTGAGCCGCCGATGATTTCGCCGAAGCCCTGCGGAGCGAGCAAATCCAGGTTTTCCACGACCTTCGGGTTGCTCCGGTCGGTTTTCATATAAAAGGCCTTGGCCTGACGCGGGTAGTGCGTAACAAAGACCGGTTTGTCGTGCATCAGTGAGATGATAGTTTCGTCCGAGCCGCCCAGGTCTTTGCCCCACTGGAACCCGGCGGCCAGCTCGGCGTGTTTGGGGTTGTTTTGGATTTTGGTCTCCAGCTCGGCGATTTCGCTGCGGAGTTCGGGGATGCGTCGGGCGTTTTTTTCCTGCTGCCATTTTTTCAGGCCGCCTTTTTTGTCGGCCGCTTCGATTTGGGCCAGTTCCGCTTCGAGAGCGGCTTTTTGCGTTTTGAATTGTTCAAGCTGCTCGGCCAGAAACCGCTGTGTTCGCTCGCTGGTCAGAATCTCGGCCGCTTCGGTGTAGGTCAGCCGCACAAACGGCGGAGTGATGTTTTCCAGTCCGGCGATATCCGCTCCCAATTCTTCCAGTTCCCGGCGATTGTCCTTCAGTACCCGGGCGACGAGGCTTGAGATGCAGTTTTCAGCCAATTCGAGCAGTTCGGGCAGGTCGATAAAGGCCACCTCCGGCTCGACCATCCAGAACTCGGTCAGGTGGCGTCGGGTTTTGCTTTTTTCGGCGCGGAAGGTCGGCCCGAAGCAGTAGACTTTGCCGAAACTCATCGCAGCGCTTTCGAGATAGAGCTGTCCGGTCTGGGTCAGATACATCGGCTGGCCGAAGTAATCGACCGCAAAGAGGGTCTGTTCTCCTTCGCCGGCGGCGGCGGTGAAGATGGGCGTATCGATCAGCGTAAAGCCGTTGTCGTTAAAAAAACGGCGAATGGCGTCGATGACGGTGTGGCGAATCCGCATCGTACACCACGGCTTTCGGCTGCGCAGGTGCAGATGGCGATTGCGCATCAGAAACTCCACGCCGTGGTCTTTGGGCGTG
>DSDR01000043.1 GCA_011048645.1 Phycisphaerales bacterium | reverse complement strand
TTGGAGCATTTGTGGCGATTCTGAAATACCACGCGGGAAAAAATTTTTTGAAATCGCAATTTTCCGCCACAACTGCGAAAGTTGGGTTAAGATGTCGTTCTCCATCCGCAGCCGGGCGTTTTCCTTGCGCAGCTGCTTCATCTGGTCGCCGGTGGCTTCGGCAGCCCCGTCTGCCGGCAATTCGCCGGTTTTGCGGTACTTGTCAACCCATTGGCGAACCGACCAGGCCGACGGCCCCAACCGCTGGGCGACCTCGGCATACGAATACCCCTGCTCGACGACCAACCGGGCCGCCTGCAACCGAAACTCTGATATGGAACGACACTTGTCAATAGCTTATTTTCCACTTTTTCACATTTTTTTGATCCCACACATTCGGGCTTCCCAAAGCCCCTTTTGCTCCGTCGCGTCGGCGTCGGCCTCACCCAAAGCCGGGTCGGCGACGACGCGTAAGGGGCAAAAGGGGCGATGCCCCCATTGCTCCAGAGCCGAGGCGGAGGTTTTCTGCAATTCTTTGAGCTTGTTTCAAATAATCCATGATACGCAAGGACACATTCAGGTGCGGGCCGCTTCGACGATGAATCAGTCTGATATTCGTGGATTAGCCTGCTTACAGGCCAGAGCCGACAGGGATATTCTTCGTCCGGAGCATGGGCATTCTTTGGTCGTGAGTTCAGCAAACATTCTGCCTATCATATAGAGTTGACGCGGATGGCTCCTATCGTGCCCGCACCTGACTGTGCCGCAAAATCACTGTATTCAACTTTAAAAGAACAACAAGACTACCCGGATTGGCTCAGGCCGCCTTCACACTGTTTTTTCGAACCTCATATTCCTGCATCATTGCCCAGATAAACCCCGCCAGCTCACGCGCTACAGCCACGACCACTTTACACGGCATCTTGCCGCGATGGCTCAAATACCGATAGCGTTTGCGAAGCCGCTGGCCGGCCTGGTTGGCGATGTCAATGGCCCATTGCGGCTGTCCGTTTCGGCGGGCTTTCAATGCGTTGCTCACATTGCACGGATGCCGGTAATGCCAACCCGCCTCCACCAGAACCCGCCGTACGCGCTTGTTGCCGGACTTGGTGATCGGCCCGCGTTTTTCAGAATCGCCGCTGGAAAACTCCGAACAGGTCAATCCCAGATAGCTCATCAATTCGCCCGGCGAGGCAAATCGGCCAAACTCGAAAATCTCCGTTATCACGGTAATTGCGCTGAGGGTGTCAATGCCATGAAAGCAGCGCAACAATCCCACAACCTTTTGATATGGCTCACTGTCGGCCAGTTTTTGCACCTGCTTATCCAGCGACTCCAGACGCCCAAGGCAATGCTGCATCTGCGTAAAATAGCTGTCAAACACATCCTGAAGCAGGATGTCTTCAATCGCCAGAGAACGCAGCCATGTCAGATGCTTGCCGGTCCAGTGAGACCCGTTGGTATAAACATAGCCGTGACGGGTCAAAAACTTCAGCAACTGATGCCGGGCGCGCTTTAAGTCCTCCTGAGCGGCCTGCCGGCAACGGGTCAGCTCACGCGCCGCTTCCTGCTGCGGATTCGGGGCATGGACCTCCGTCAGCAGCCCTGCCTTAAACAATGACAGCAATTTCAGGGCGTCGCGACGATCCGTCTTGACCCGCTCGCCGGGCTTACGCGGCACCAGCGATGGGGCAATCACCGCACAAGAGCAGCACTCCTGGGCCTCAATACGACGTTTGAGGTCAAAACCGCACACCCCCGCCTCATAACAGAAACGCACTTCGCCGGGGGCTTGTTTGAGGATTTTCTTGACCATCTTTGTAACATCACGGGCTGTGTTTTTGATGGTAAACTGCAGAATTTCCTCCTGCTCGGGGAAATGCACCGCAACCTGATGATCTTTTTTGTGGGTATCCATGGCTGCATAAGTTATACTGTTTTTCACGACCGGTTCCTTTCACATTGTATACGGCTCTGTTGCCGCAAGGTAATAACCCGCGATTGACGGTGGCAACGCACCACCTCGTCGCATGAACCAATACAGTATCGGCTCATGGCGACTTTACAATCCCGGAGCCGGTCGTTCCATATTTTCTTTGCTGTAATGCTTTGTGTTCATGGACACTCCTGTAATTTGGACACACATTATACACTTCCAAATCCCTCGTTTCCAGTGTCCACTTCTCGTTTAGCACCACATAATGCGGTCATGGAGCGGTTCTTCGGAAGCTTAAAGACCGAGCGGGTGTATCGCAAAACGTATAAAACGCGGGCTGAGGAAAAAAAGACTTGTTTGTGTATATCGAGTGGTTCTATAATGCCGCCCGACGGCACGCGGCCCTGGGCTACCAGACGCCAAACGCCGTCGAGACCCGGTACCGAAGGGAGTCCCAAAGTGCGTAAATCCCTTCGCCCCAGTGTCCACTTCCCGTTTAGCACCACAGAAGCCATCATAAAAGAGGCTCAAAACTTTAATGCCGGGCATCGAGCTTTTGGGTTGTGAATACAATCGACACCCCAAAACTTATTTGGGTGTTAACTGCAAGGGGAAAAGGGGCGTCAGAGTCTCAGAGTTTTGCCTGAAAGTTGCGCGATGGATGATTCTGGATTTAACAACACCAGAGTTTGCCTTGAAAAACCCTGTCGTTTGGAACCGGATTTGGTGACAAAAACACGGATTT
>DSDR01000206.1 GCA_011048645.1 Phycisphaerales bacterium | reverse complement strand
TCTGTTGTCAGCAGCAGATGATTATCCGGCTCGACGGCGTAATGATTGTAGGTCTCGTCGATAAGCTGAAAATCTCCGACGCCGGCTGTCACCGGATGCGATGCGTCCGTTACATAGATGTTCATCTGCACATCATGCTGATATGTTCCGGCCGGATAGACAACGCCGTCCACCTCGGTCGGTTCTTGATAATACTGCCCGCCGATGATGCGGCGATATTCCGGCCATGCCTGGAAACTGCACAAACTATGATGCAGCGCCACCACACCGACGCCCTGTTCAAGCAGACGAATAAAATTGGCCTGCCGGTGCGGCGAGATCGATTGTGTCATATTATACAACACAAGACCGTCGTATTTCCAATCATCGATGGATTCGAAAATTTCACTGTCATCGTTCAATTCGATGTGGGTATAACGTACTCCCTCCATCGTATCGAACATCGCAAAAAACGGCTCTTTGCTGAAGCCGTGCCCGCCGGTTACCAGCAACACATGAACCGGCTCACTTGCGTGTCGGATGCGAACTAATTCGGCGCCGTGAGGCGCAACGGTCATTTGAAACTGCGAGTTAAACCGCCCCAGTTCTTTTTGACGCCACAAGTCGCGGACGGCCTGCGTTCCCGACAGCTTCAAATCCGCCCATCGAGCCGTTACCGTCGAGGCCTGTTCGCCGAGATTAAACAATCCCACGGCTTTTGAGCCGTCTTCGAGATCTTTGGCATAGACGCGCAAGGTGTTGTCCGGCCCTTCGCGGGATACCGTGACTCCTTGCTGTCCAAGGGCATCCTGACTGACGGCCAGCACGTCGTCATTGCTCAACAGATTAAGCGTGAATTCATCCAGCCGTTCCAGATCGCATCCCAGCAGCAGGGGCGCCGACACCATACACCATAATGTCACATGCGTGTATTGTTCATCCGGCGACAAACCGGTCGGCTTGGGTTCGCGGCCGCCCCAGCCGCCGGTCATGCCGACCACCATCATATCCGGATCGTTCCAGTGTCCCGGACTTTGGTAACGCGCCCACCTGTCCAGACCAAAGCCGAAACCGCTCATCCGCTCCCAATTGTCGCGAATATCGCCGCTGGTGCGCCAGGCGTTGAGCATATGTCGCACCTTTGGGATTTCGCTGTACTGCATACTGTTGGAATAGCTATAGACGATATCACGTCCGCTGCGGCGAAGGGCGTCCGCCATATCCCGGATTTGCTTGTCAAACGGCGCAAAATCCACCTGCGGGGCGCTGCGCGGATTCCAGTCGTATTTCAGATAGTCAATGCCCCACGCCGCCCATTGTTTGGCGTCGTTATCGGCAAAAACATAGCGCCCGTCGCGGCGAAATTCGCGTCCTTTCATCTGCTCGGTCCATAGACCGTCCGGATTGTCGGAACTGCCGCCTACATAGCCGGCGTACGTGGTAATCCAGGGCGATGAGTATATCCCCACTTTCAATCCCATCTCATGAATGGCCTTGCAAAGTCCTTCCATATCGGGAAAACGTTCATTGCCCTGAATTGCATTATAAGGGCCGCCGCGTTTTCCCTGCCAGGCATCGTCGATATTGATATAGGTCCAGCCGTGATTAACCAGGCCGGACGACGCCATCGCGCGGGCGGCGCGGAGAATTTTATCCGCATCAATCATCGGCCCCCAGCAGTTCCAACTGTTCCAGCCCATCGGCGGCGTCAATGCAATGGTTTCCCCGACGACGATCCTGAAGGGTCGTTCATCGGCGCCCAGAGGGTTTTTTGCACGCAGCGTAACACGATATTCGCCGGGTGTTCTCAGCGTGCCGGTAATCCGCCCCGTTCGAGCGTCCACGCGCAACTCGTCAGGCAGCCCTTTAACAGAAAACTCCATCGGTCGGCTGCCCGTGGCCGGAATCTGATACAGAAAAGGATGGTCCGGACGCACGCCGAAAATCGACGGCCCGTTGATTCGCGGCGTCGCCGGCGGTTTCGGAGTGCGTATTTCCGGCCCGGTCTGTGTGTCGCCGTATATTAGACTGGCAGTTATCATCATACTTATCGCCAAGAACCACAAGCGGCCCCGACCGATGTTGTGAATATACTTCATTGATGATGTTGTCCTTTTTGAGTTTCAGTTACTGTCATTGGAAGAAAGAACAACGTTCTATCGTTTGCTCGGGGCGGGCTGGGGCGGTGTGACGCTGAAATCCGGCTCGGCGCCTCGATGCCACGCCAGCGTCCATAGATCGGCGTGAGGTATGATTTTGACTTGGCCGTCCACAAATACGCCGTGAGTTTCAGGACCGTGTCGATCCAGCACATAACGCCCGATCATCGTGTTGACTGTGGAATTGCCGCCGGCTCCGTCTCCCAAATCATAACGATAGCCGGTTGACGGCAACCTGTTGGTATTTTTCGGCCATCCATCCACCCAGTTGGCGTCTAAAATAAAGGGCGTATTCATCGGGTTTCTTACGGAGGCAATTTTCCCATAGAGTTTGGGTTGATCCGCTTCTACAACCAACCCGACCGACCTATATAACCAGCCGTTGAGTCCGTAACTGCCGAAGTAATAAGGCTCGGCAGGATCATTCGGTTTGGGCCAGCGCCACGGCCTTGTGGATTCACCCCATTGATCATTGGCGGTGTCTTCGGCCTCCGGCAGCCGAGCGATGGTCTCCGGACAATATCGAACTT
>DSDR01000067.1 GCA_011048645.1 Phycisphaerales bacterium | reverse complement strand
TCCCTGCTGTCTTGTTTTTTTCTCAACGGTTTTGTAAAGAACCGGCCGGTTTTTTTAAAAATGCCGCCGACCAGCGAGACCCCTTGAACGCCGGTGTTATACACGGCCTTGGTCGAGGCGGTCGAGACGGACACAACCGATCGCACCGGCGTGCGGATGAAGCTGGTCAGGCTGTCGCCGGTTTCGTTCAGTGCGTCGGCGACCTTTTCGCCGGTCTCATCGGTGGCGGTTGTTCCGGCACGGCGGCGCAGGCCCTGCCAGACGTCCCGGAAAAAGATGTCTTTGACATCGTTGTAAAAATCGCCCACGTGGCTGAGCAGATGGCGTTTGGCCTCGACGGCGTTCCAGCCCTTAAACGCCCGGCACCGCTGCATCGCGGCATGGCCGGCAATCGTCGTCATAAAGCCGGCCCCGACGCCCTGAGCAATATCGTCGATGAATCGCCCGATGCCCGGCACGCGCGAGCCAAGCCCTTCGATCAGGTTCTTGCCCATATTGATATAGTTGACCGTCGCGATCACATTCAGAATATCCAGCAGAATGCGGCCCTGCTCGGCCACCGCCGGCCGGGCGTTATAAATACGGATGATGCGAATCGTCATCACAAAATTTCGATAGATCACGATGAACAAATCGGCGGATTTGTACGGGCTGAGCGTTACGCCGATCATAATATCGCGCATTGAATCGCGGACCTGCCGGGACGCCAGATCGTCGATCTCAGCCAGCACCGGCCCAATCGCATCGGTCTCGACCGCCTCAATCGTCCCTCGCATCGCCTCCGGCGTTGTCGGACCGGCCGCCGCCTGCTCAATTTCCCTAATGGCCTCCTCCAGCAAGGGGACCTTGTCTGTCGGAACCGACGGATTTTGCGCCAACCGCCGGATGAACCGCCGCAGGTAGAGCAGATATTTTTTGAGCTGTCGATCCGTGGCCGTAGCGGGGTCGGATATCGCCGGCGGCTTCAGCGCACGCGGCACCGCCGCCAGGTTCACCCACAGGTACCACGCCAGCCATCCAACCGCAACGGCAATCACCGCCAAAAACGCCCAGCCCGCCGCCGGGTGCATCATCCGCAGCGTCTGATACGCCCGCACCACCTCGATAAACGCAAAAAACGCCAGCAGCACCCCCACCGCCGTAACCGCCGTCCGTATGATCCGAAACCAGTGTTTGAGCATAATATCCCATCCAAAAATAATCACTCGTTTGAGCCCCATTATAAACGGAAACACCGCTCGCATACAACATTTTCGTTTGTGTTCGATTGTGTGCGGTTGTGTGTTTGTGCGGGTTGATTTTTGGCCGGTGGCGGGTACAATGCTCATTGATTTGTCGTTCGTCTGCCGGAACGCCGACGATTGGACGGCCAAGTCCCGACAGGGACGACAGTTAGTTAGCCGTAGACGTCAGCCTGCGGATACGAAGCCCGCCGGATTCGCAAGCCCCTAAGGGGCGGCAGAATAAACGCTTACTTTCGCCCTTTCAGGGCTAAGCGGGTCTTGCGGAGTCGTAAAACCGAGGCTTGAGCCTCCGGCTAAATAACTTCACATCCCTTCGGGATTATTGAATTTTTTTCTGTCAATAAATCGGTGTCATCCGCGAAATCCGCGGTTAAAACTCAATGAAAATCCGTGTGAATCTGTGCCTAAAACGACTGTACCCTTGACAATCCGAGACTGCGGACAGATGGCATATGGCCAGGCGCTTTCGCTGCAGCTGGAGTTGTGCGCACAGCGGCAGGCCGACGAAATCAACAATACCGTCCTGATCGTTGAGCACCCGCCGGTGATTACCCTGGGCGCGCGAAAAACCGAAAACAAGCTCAAAACCAACGCCGAGCAGATTATCGCCTGCGGCGTCGAGGTGCTGACCGTCGGGCGCGGCGGCGGGACGACAGCCCATAATCCGGGACAGCTTGTCTTTTATCCGATCATCAAGCTCAAAAGTCTGGGGCTGGGCGTAACCGAGTATATACGCCAATTGGAAGGCATCGGCATCGCCCTGCTGGCCGAGCTGGGCATCACCACACAGCGGCGTAAAGGGTATCCCGGACTGTGGGTCGGCCAGAAAAAAATCGCCTCCATCGGCGTCCAAATCAAAAAATGGGTCACGTTTCACGGGATGGCAATCAACCTGGACAACGACCTGGCGATCTTCAATCACATCATCCCCTGCGGCCTGAACGGCGTCATGATGACTTCGGCCCAACAGGAAACCGGCCGACCCGTCGATAGACTCGCGGCCAAAGCACATCTGGCACGCCTGTGCACCGCCCAATGGACCCGAAAAACGAAAAACACGGACTGAACATTGCGATGCAGCTCAATCCTCTTTTTCGCCGAAACAGAACAAGCTGCGCTCGGTCCGAATCAGCAGACGACCCAACAGGGCTACCGGAGAGGCGATTATCTTATCGTTCATATCGATTTGGGAGATCAGGTCAAAACCGTCGTCCTGCAGTTTGATGACGTAGAACGTTCCGGCTTCACGAGCGACATAGAGGTGTCCCCCGGCGATCAGCGGTGACGCATAAAAAGCGCCCCGTCCGGATGGAAATTCGTCGCTCCAGAGGCTTTCGCCGGTCAACGGGTCAATACAATGGATATCGCCGCGGTCGCCAAGGACATATACATGATCGTTGTATGCCACGTGTGTGGGAATAAAGGACCCCGCGTCGCGGCGGC
>DSDR01000011.1 GCA_011048645.1 Phycisphaerales bacterium | reverse complement strand
CGGGGAGAATCAATGTTAAACGACACCCCCGCCAACTGAAAGATGTTGTCGGTCAGTTCACCGATTGTATCGGAAATTTCGTTACTCATCCGTCGCAGCAGCGCCGTATCCAGCGACACGCCGTTGGCCTCCATACGGGCCAGCACCTCCACCAGCGGCATCTCAACCGTTTCGAATAATTTTTTCAAGGCCGGCTGAGCATCGAGCCGCCGTGAAAGATACATATAGAGCTGCCAGGTCACATCGGCGTCCTCGGCGGCGTAATCGCACGCCGCCTGCGTATCTGCCTGATCAAACGTGCGCTGGTTCTTTCCCTTGCCGATCAGCGACGTGATGGCTATCGGCTCATACCCCAGATAATCCCGACTCATCGCATCCATCGAATGACTGCCGCGGTCCGGCGACAGACAATACGAGGCCACCATCGTATCAAACACGCCGCCCTCGCAGACGGCCACCGGCATGCCGGCGTTTTCCAGCACAAGCCAGTCGTACTTAAGGTTCTGGGCGATCTTATAACGCTTCGCATCTGCCAAAATCGGACCGAGGGCCTTCTTGACGTCCGCCGGTTCAAGGCGATTTTGCCCCAGCGGCGCTCGAACCGGCAGATACCACCCCGTGTGCGCCTGCCACGAAAAACTCAACCCCGCCAGTTCGGCGCGCATCGCATTAATGTGCGTCGTTTCGGTATCAAAGGCGAACTGTTTTTGCTTTTTCAGTTCGTTGACAAAAGCGTCCAGTTTCTCCGGCGTATCGACCAGATGATACGTCTTGTTGGCCGGTCGCACCGACGGCGGCTCCTGACCGTCCTCAAAAAGACTGCTCTGTCCTTTTCGCGCCACAGGCGGCTGACCGGCATGTGATGGCGAGGCGTTCGAGCCATCGGTCTTTAGCCCCATTTGCGACAGCAGCCGGGTAAACCCCAGTTCCGAGAACACCGCCGCCAGCCGCTGCTTGTCCGGCTCGCAAACCCGGAACAGCGACTGGTCAAACTCGACCGGTGCATCGCAATGGAGGGTCACCAACTCGCGGCTTAACTCAATCTTATCTTTGTTGGCGCGCAGATTGTCGCCCCGCTTGCCCTTGATTTCATCGGCATGGGCCAACAGCGCATCCAGCGATCCGTATTTTTTGATCCAGTCCATCGCCGTCTTCGGCCCGACATCCGGCACGCCCGGCACGTTGTCGGCGGTGTCGCCCTGCAACGCCAGCACATCCACAAACTGCTCCGGCCGAAGCCCCGTTTCGGCCAGCAGCGTATCGGGGTCGGTCTTTTTGCCGGTCTTGATGTCGTAGGCAAACACCGACGGTCCCAAAAGCTGAAGCATATCCTTGTCTTTGGAACAGATATACACCTCCACGCCCCGTTTTTCGGCGGCGACGGCCAGCGTCCCCATCACATCATCGGCTTCATAGCCGTCCACCCGCAGCATCGGAATCCGCATCGCTTCAAGAATCTGCTCAATACGGACAATCTGACCCGGCATATCTTCCGGCATCGGCGGACGATGCGCCTTGTACTCCGGATAAATCGTTGTGCGGAAACCGGGCGTCTTGGAGTCCATCGCCACGACCAGCATGTCCGGCTTTTCCCGCTCCAGCAGGCCCAGCAGCGCCGTGGTAAACACATACACCGCTTTGGTCGGTTCGCCGCTGGGCGCATTAAGCGGACGCATCGGAGCATAATAGGCCGAGTAAATTTGGGCATGGCCGTCGATAATAAACAAACGCGGCGTTTTCTTCGTCATGCGGACCTTCGCTTTCGCTCAAATTCAAAACACGGACGGTCACAACGCAACACAGGTCAACCGTTGTTCTTCATAATCCAGCCGGTCAGTTTGTCAACCCGGTCGCGAAACGCGGCGTCAGACTTATACAATTGCTCGATCTTGCTGCAGGCATGCACGACCGTCGAATGATCGCGCCCGCCCAGATGGCCGCCGATCTCTTCGAGACTGTGTCGGGTCAGATTGCGCGCCAGATACATACAGACCTGACGCGGCAGGGCAATGCTTTGGCTGCGTTTTTTGCTTTGCAGGTCGGTGATGCGTACATCGTACTGTTCGCTGACCGTCCGCACAATATCGCTCATCGCAATGCTGCGCCCGGCGGCAACCTCCTGGACGCCGAGCGCCTGTTTGGCCAGTTCCAGCGTAATCGGCTGACCGGCGGCGCGGGCCGTGGCGTAGATCACCGTCAGCGCCCCTTCCAGCTCGCGAATGTTGGTCTTGATTTGCTCGGCGATCAGCTCGGCCACGTTGTCCGGCAGCGTCAGGCTGCGCAGATGAGCCTTCTTTTTGACAATGGCGATCCGCGTTTCATAACTGGGCGGATCCAGCCGCGCGACCAGCCCCCACTTGAAGCGGCTGATGAGCCGATCTTCCAGCGCCGCCAGATCCTGCGGTGCGCTGTCGGCGGTCAGGACGATTTGTTTGCGATTGTTGTACAGTGCGTTGAAGGTATGAAAAAATTCTTCCTGGCTTTGTTCCCGCTCGCGCAGAAACTGAATATCATCGATGATCAGAATATCGACGTTGCGATACTGATTTTGAAACTCCGACAGATTGCCCTGCTCAATGGCGCTGATGAATCCGTTGACAAACTGCTCGCAGCTATGAAATTCGATGCGCAGATAGGGCGCCCGTTTTTGAGCGTCGTGGCAAACCGCGTGCAGCAGGTGCGTCTTGCCCAGACCGACGTTGCCGTATAAAAACAGCGGATTGTAAAT
>DSDR01000217.1 GCA_011048645.1 Phycisphaerales bacterium | reverse complement strand
TCGCCTGCCTTCGCTCCGTTTCGCCGTACGGGGGGATGATGGCCCGATGGCACACTGAGCATCGTCACACAAATGGCCAAACGCTCCGTATCGTTTCGCCATTTTGTAATATCCCCGCCGATCAGCTCGCAGCCAAACAGGCGTCCGGCTCGAACCAGCCCGGCGTACAGCTCTTTGAGTTGCTCTGCGCCAAAACCCATCGGCAAGCCCACCGCACACACCGCACAAACCGGCACGCTCGCCATGGCCGCACAATCGCTCAGGCTGGCGGCCATCGCCTTATATCCGGCCTGCTCAAGGCTGCACGCCGACAGATCAAAATGCGACCCGTCCAGCAGCATATCGGTCGTCATCAACACCGATTCGCTCGGCGCAATAGTCGCCTGCGCCATATCGTCGCCGATGCCGATGGGAAAACGGGCGGCATCCATCTTCGACTGCGCCGCAAACCAACGGGTTATGTTGTCTTCGTTCATAAGTTTTACCATACTGCTCCTCTTTGGGAAACTGCCTTGTCAATTTATATGTTATCAAGACAATCTGGTGCGCCTTTTGCCAAACCAATAAATCCTCGAAACTTCGCACCCTTGTTCTCATCAATCTGTCCTTTCGTTGACTTATGTCCCGACCTACATACCTACCCACCTACATACCTACATACTTCACCTTACTGTTCTTTGAGTTTTTCCTTCCAGAATGCAATCTGCGCCTTGGCCGCTTCCGGGCCGGCGGCGCCGGCGGTTTGATAGGCGCGGCAGACGCCGGCCGGATTCAACGTCGTGTACACATCCTCTTCGATGTTGTCGCAGGCGGCTTTGAACTGGTCCAGCGTCAAATCGGCCAGTTTGGCTTTGTTTTCTTGTTCGCATTGAGCCACCAGCCCCCCGACGATGCCGTGAGCCTGGCGGAACGGGATGCCCCGATTGACCAGGTACTCGGCCAAAGCCGTCGCATCCAGAAAGCCCTCATCCAGCCCGGCGGCGATCCGATCGGTGTTAAAAACCGTATGCCGCACAATCGCCTCGGCCATTTGCAGACAGCTGTTGATCGTATCCGACGCGGCAAAGACGTGGCGCTTATCTTCCTGCAAGTCGCGGTTATAGGTCGAGGGCAGACCTTTGAGGATCGTCAATATGGCCATCAAGGCGCCATAAACGCCGCCGGTTTTGCCGCGGATCAGTTCGAGCATATCGGGGTTGCGTTTCTGCGGCATCATACTCGAACCGGTGCAGTAGGCGTCGTCGGTGCGGATAAAGCCGAATTCCGAGGCGGTGTAAAGGATCCAATCCTCGGCCAGTCGCGACAAGTGAGCGGCGATCAGCGAACAGCAGAACAGATACTCGGCGCAGAAGTCGCGATCCGATACGGCGTCGATGCTGTTATAGGTCATATCGGCAAAGCCGAGCGATTTGGCCGTTTTCTCGCGGTCCAGCGGCAGCGTCGAGCCGCCGACCGCCCCGCTGCCGAGCGGACAGACATTAAGCCGTTTGCGGCAATCCGTCAGCCGGCTCCAGTCGCGGGCGAGCATCTCGACAAAGCTGAGCAGATACGAGGCAATACTGACCGGCTGGGCACGCTGCAAATGAGTATAAGCCGGCATCACGTCGTCGATATATTTTTCAGCCAGCCGAACCAACGCCCGCTGCAGCAGCGTGATGCGGGTCTGGACAATCTCGATATCATCCCGAAGCCACAGCCGCAGGTCGGCGGCCACCTGATCATTGCGGCTGCGTCCGGTGTGAAGTTTCTTGCCCGCCTCGCCGATCCTGGCGACCAGCGCCGACTCGACGGCCATATGGATGTCTTCCTGCGTCAGGTCAAACTCGAATCGACCCGCGGCAATGTCTTCGCCGATGTCGATCAATCCCTTCTTGATGTCGGTCAACTCGGCCTGCGTGATCAGCTTTTGGGCCGCGAGCATCTCGGCGTGCGCAATCGAGCCGACAATATCGACCTTATACAGCCGACGATCAAACGACAGCGACTCGACAAAACCCACCGCCAAATCATCAATCGACCCGCTCAACCGCTTTTCCCAACTCTTTTCCGGCTTGGTCATCGCATATCCCTCATCAATAAGGTTTCTGTATTATCACTATTCTAAAATGATACGATGCCGTCCGGAATATGTCAACAACCGCCCTGAATACCTGCAATGCAGCGAAACCAAGGCCCAGCATACGGACTTGATTATGCGGTCGCGCAGATGAGGACAAAACGAATGTTTGTCAGGCCGGGCACGAGTGGACGCTTGAATCCAAGGCCGCAAAACACGCCTGACAATCACCGAGATCAAGAGCCGGCCCGGGTTCTCCTCACCACGATCCAAACCAGGCCGCATCCTGCCAAAAGCACCGTGGCCGGCTCCGGAACCAGCGTCACGCTGCCGTGCGTATAAAGCCGGCTCAAATCCCATTCATAACCAACGGGAGCAAGCACATCCGAAAACCGCTGCCCCTCGGACAGCGCATCGCCCCATTCAAACAACGCAAATGACGTGCCGATTAATCCGTCAATGTCAATACCTTCTTCAAAATCCAGCTTCAGCACACCCCCTAAAGCAACAGCCGTACCCCAATCGACAACAAGCGTCGAAGCCCACTCATCCGACAAAATCAATTGCAGTGTGGAACTCTCAGAAAGCGTCATCGACTCACGGATCCGGATTGGCATCGCATAAGGGCGAACAGTCAGCACTTCGGCGGCATACAGCGTCAGCCCCTCCACTGTCCCGTCAGGCAGAATCGTGCTGCGAAGACAGGTCGTATCCGCCGGCTCAAATCCTTTGGCC
>DSDR01000174.1 GCA_011048645.1 Phycisphaerales bacterium | reverse complement strand
CCGGCCCCGGCCGGCTCGGTTTCGGCCAGGACGGTATCATCACCGATATCGGCCCGCGCGTTGCAGGCCGTCGTTCCGCTTATTTCCGGCATCAATTCAATGTTTCCAATGTTTCCGCCATCACGGCGTTAGAGATGACGGTTGTTCATGATGATGGGGCCGTCGTTTATCTCAATGGTCAGGAAATCGGCCGAATTTTTATGCCGGACGGCGAGATTCACTACGATACATTGGCTACGACAGTCGTACATGCGACGCCGGTGACCACGGTATTCAGCGGGATTTCTCCTGATTTTCTGGTTGAAGGAGAAAATATCCTTGCCGTTTCGGTCCACCAGGTGACGGACCACAGTTCGGATATCGTTTTCGATTTGAACCTGGAGGCCACACGGATTGCCGGCCCTTCGCAGATTGTGTTTGACAGAAATCTTCACGTCAGGGCACGGATTAAAGACGGCAACAACTGGAGCGCGCAGAACCAGGCCCGGTTCACTGTTCCGATGGCACTGGTGCATTTCTGGTGTTTCACGAATGCCCTGGCCAACAATACGCCGTTTTCATCGCTTGATGCCTCATACAGTTTGGTCGGTCCCGGCGTGATTGAATATCACTCTGCGCTGCAAGGCTATCCGTTCGACCCTCAAGACGATAACTGGCGAAAGGCGTCGATGGAGCGCCGCAACGCCCCGACCGACATCAACTATCGTCCGGAAGGAAATCGGAATCTGGAGTATGACGACGGCTTTATGCGCGGTCTTCAGATCAAGCAGCCTTTCTTTGGCAACGGCGGTGAAAACGCTATGATTTTCCATCTGCCCACCACAGGATACGAAAGGGTTGTGTTCAGCTTTGCGGCGATGGACGAGGGCGCCGCTGAGGCTCTGGTCATCGACTATTCTGTTGCCGACGGCGTGCCCCAGTGGCAGCCGTATGGGACATATGGGTTACTCGACGGCGATTATCAACACTATGAAATAGATTTCTTCTCGATCACCGAAGCCGACGACAATCCTGACTTTAAAGTACGGATTCGTTTCGATGCAGCAAACGCCCAGGCTGATGAGGGCAATCGCGTCACCTTCAACAACTTTGCTTTGGATGGTTTGCCGATAGCGGGCTACGGACGAGAGTTGAGCGCGGGCGATATTGCGGTCAGCGCTATGAATGCAGCCGAGACGGAGGAATTTGCCTGGATGCAGCTGGTCGATCTCCCGGCAACAGAACGTCCGCTGTTATGCCATTCGTCTGCAATACCGCGTTCGCCCTGAGGGTACTGTGGGTCTCAATGATTTCGAATACTGATGGAAGCAGGAATAAACGAAAGTAAACAGAAAGGACTGTGCAATGGACTCAAGGCATCATAATCGTCGAAATTTTATCAAGCGCTCATTGGGAGCGATTGGTGCGGCCTCTGTTATGCCCGCTGTTTTACGCGGCTCAGCCAAGGCGACTGCGGCAAAAAAGTCCCAAAATGCCCTGTTTATTATCATCGAAGACCTCAAGAATATTATGGGCTGTTATGGCAATCCGCTTGTGCAAACACCCCATTTAGACAGGCTGGCTCAAAAAGGGATCGTTTTCGATCGCGCGTATTGTCAGTTTCCAGTCTGTAATCCCAGCCGGTCTTCGTTTTTAACAGGACTTCGCCCGGACAAGACGAAAGTTTTGGATAATTACACACCCTGGCATACCCATATAAATCATCCGACGCTGCCCAAATTATTCAAAGACAATGGCTATCAAACCATCGGTTTGGGGAAAATATTTCATGGACAAGGGCAACATGGTGATCCGCAGGCATGGGATATGAATTTGGATTTTGCGCAGACAGAACTTGGCAAGCGCGGCGAAGGTCGAAATATGACCGGCGGAAAGATCGATTGGTGCAACTGGCTTGCCGCCGAGGGAACCGATGAAGACCAGCCGGATGGTCAGATCGCCGCGGCCGCTGTGGAATTTCTTCAAAAGCCGCATGATAAACCGTTTTTTATGGCCGTAGGCTTTCATAAGCCGCATGATCCGTTCCATGCGCCCAAAAAGTACTTTGATCTGTATCCGCTTAAGGAGCTTATGCCGCCGTTTGCGCCGGCCAATCGCTCCCCCAAGGAAGACTACATGATTGGCAGTGGGTGGCATAATGATATGAAAAAATTTACACTGCAGGACAAGCGGGAGTTTTTACGGTCTTATTATGCCTGTACGACATTTGTCGATACGCAAGTCGGCAAAGTGATTGACGCATTGGATCGGCAAAACTTATGGAAAGACACCGCCGTCATTTTGGTTGGCGACCACGGTTACAATCTGGGTGAATATGAGTGGTGGAACAAGGCCGTGTTGATGGAGGATTCAGCCCGCATTCCCATGATGGCCGTCGTGGACGGCCTGACCCGGGCGAATGTGCGATGTGATCAATTTGTGGAAATGGTGGATCTGTATCCTACGTTTGCCGATTTGTGCGGGTTAACGCCTCCGAAGAACCTCGATGGGATCAGTATTCGTCCGATTCTGAGCGAACCGAACACGCCATGGAAAAAAACAGCGGCCTTTACCCAGGTCCAGCGAGGGCAGATCGCCGGTAAGTCGGTCCGGACAAAACGCTGGCGTTACAATGAATGGATTCGAAACGACCGAATTCTTGCACGAGAACTGTTCGATCATGTTAGTGATCCTCAGGAGTACCGCAATCTTGCCGAAATGGAGGATTTTAAAAACATTTGTCAGGAATTGAGCGCCCTTCTCTGAACGACAGCACAAACACTCTTATTGCGGACTAAAAAATGAAGCATTTAATT
>DSDR01000026.1 GCA_011048645.1 Phycisphaerales bacterium | reverse complement strand
TTCTTGAGCAGATTGACCTCAAAGCGTATGCCGCGATAACTTTCTTCGTAGCCCATCTGCTCACCGCAGCCCAGCGAGTTGGTAACCGACATCTTGCCGACATCGGCCTTGGTCAGCGACTTTTTGACATCGTCCAGATTATGCGGCTGAATATAAGCAATAATCAGTTTCATTTGGATACCTCTCTGTTTTAGATTTCTTATGGACAGCGATACCAGTCTGTCCGTCGGCAATTCTGTTCTTGTGTCGAGGACAACCCTATCTGTTCCGGTCAATTCAACGTCAGGTGGTACAGAACACTTGGAAGCCGGCATAGGCTTCCATACCGTGTTCGCCGATGTCCAGCCCTTTCATTTCTTCTTCCGGGCTGACACGCAGACCGATGGTCTTGCTGATCGTCCAGAACATCAGTAAACCAAGGCCGCCGCCGCGCCGAGAGCCTGAATCGCCAACTGTCCGATTCCGCCGCCGTAGAAGAGTCCTGTTTCCATATTGAACAACCCCGCCGACAGTGTGCCCCACGCGCCGCAAACGCCGTGCACGCTGACCGCCCCGACCGGATCGTCCACCTTCAATATATGGTCAATAAACAAGACGCTTAATACGACCAATACACCGCCGATCAATCCGATTAGAATCGCCCCTGTCGGGGTGACGCCGTCGCACGGTGCGGTAATGGATACCAGTCCCGCCAGCGCCCCGTTGAGGGCCATGGAGCCGTCCGGCTTTTTCAGTAAAATCCACGAGGTAATCATCGCGGCAACCGCTCCTGCGGCCGCAGCCAGATTGGTCGTCACGGCGATATAGCCGATGGAGCCGTCGCCGGCGGTGGTGCTGCCGGGATTAAACCCGAACCAGCCGAACCACAGGATAAACACCCCCAGCGCCGCCAATGGAATATTGTGGCCCAAAATCGCTTTGGGTCTTCCGTCCCGGCCATACTTTCCGATGCGCGGACCAAGAATAACGGCTCCGGCCAGGGCTAGCCAGCCGCCGACCGAATGAACCACGGTCGATCCGGCAAAGTCCAGAAAGCCCAGATTTTCCAGCCAGCCGCCGCCGTCGAGCAGCCCGCCCCACGCCCAGGACCCGAAAATCGGATATATCAACAGCGTGATACAGACACTGTACGCCAGATAGCTGATGAATTTGGTGCGTTCGGCCATCGCACCGGAAACAATCGTCGCCGCGGTGGCGGCAAAACCGTCTGAAATATCAGAAACGTCCAGTTCCAATCCGTTCCCGGCTCGATGCCGTTCAGTCCAAACAGCGTCGTGCCGAACAGGCCGTTGGTGGCCCCGAACATCAGCCCGAAACCCACCAGATAAAACGCCAGGGAACCGACCGAAAAATCCATCAGATTCTTCATAATGATATTGACGGCATTTTTGGCCCGTGTAAAGCCGCTCTCGACCATTGCAAAGCCGGCCTGCATAAAGAACACTAAGAACGCGGCAATGCATGTCCAGACGATATTCAGATTCAGTTGCAATTCATCGCGCACCGCTTCGATGTCCGCGACCGCCGATCCGTCCTGCGCCGACGCCACTGAAGAACCTATCGCAAGCATCCACACAACCGCCCATAATCCTGAACGATCACAACCTTTATTCCCTCGGATGTCATTCATACTATCCATTCCTTATATGCTCATCTCGTTTTGTTTCATCTAAAAGCTTTTGGACACGCTTAATCCCGCGAACAGGTAATCGCTCTTTTGGGCGTATGCATCTGATGCGCGAAGACGGTTGTTCAAAAGTGTGACATAATTGACGCTCGGCGATACCGTCCAGCCCGCTACATCCACCGGAAAAGCCAGCGATACCGTCAAGTCGTTCAGTTTGCTGTTTTTAACGTCCCAGTAATCGCCGTTGTATTGCGCATTGCCCCATCCGGCACTGACGCCGATATCCAGGCCGACCGGCATCTGAGGACTCAGGCGGAATAATTCTTCAAACGAATGCCCGACGCCCAGCGATACATATGTCCCGTTGAAGGAATCAATGTCGTGATACACGGTAACCGAAGGAGCAAGCGGAAGATCAAACGCAAATCCCCAATACACCTCGGCGGTATTGCTCGGCCGAGTACTTGGGAAGTGATAATGGATCAGTCCGACCGATACATCTACCCCCTCCACGCCCGGCAGCGCGGCGGTGTAACCCAGCGAAAAATCCCACTCTGTAAACTCGCCGCGCTGGCCGTTGGAATCGGTCATATCCAGATTCCCCCAGACCGCGCCGGTCAAGCCGGCATAGGACACCCCCACACCCGGCTGAAAGACCGTTGAATTATTCAGATTTTGCCCACGCCAGATGTACTTACCGAAAAAATCTGCCGTCACATCAATCTCGACTGACTCGGCATAAACACTCGCCCCGCATACCATCAGTACACTCAACACCGCTGTTTTTCTGAGACTCATTTTACATTCTCCTGATTCATTGTTTTCATTTTTTTATACGATCGTGCGTGAACAGGCCTGTTTCACAATCTAAGCACGATACAGGAAAGAGCAATGCGTGTTCCACATGCGGAAAATCTTAATAAAAAAATATAACCTCATTTTATAAAATGAGTTAAGAAATAGACAGGCATAGACAGGGAAGCGCGGACACTTAGGGATTGTGTTACAATAATGTGAGGCACTTTTATTTTTATGACAATTTTGTAATTTGCGCCTTGAGTCTTCTCAGTCGCGATGAAGAATGTCGTATTTTTTGATTTTGTAGCCAAGGATGCGTTGGGTAACGCCCAGCTCGACGGCCGCGCGCCGTTGACAACCGCCGGTTTTT
>DSDR01000105.1 GCA_011048645.1 Phycisphaerales bacterium | reverse complement strand
TTATAGGGAAATTCAGCGACAAACTTCAAGAACTTTTTTGTAAATTTCTTAAATTTATGCAACAATCTGGAGACAATAAATGAACAATAACACAATTACTGCACCGAAGGGATTTTTGGCTACAGGGCTGCACTGCGGCGTGAAAGCGTCGGGCAATCCGGATTTGGGGCTGGTGTTTTGTCCGACGGGAGCACGCGCGGCGGCGATGTTCACGACCAACGCCATTCAGTCGGCAGCGGTTGTCGTCTGCAAAGACCATATCGCATCACATCCGATCTATGCGGCCGTGATCAACAGCGGCAACGCCAATACGTGCACGGGGGCCAAAGGGCTGGCCGACGCCCGGCGGATGTGCCGCACGGCGGGTGCGGCGCTGGGTGTTGC
This sequence comes from Phycisphaerales bacterium, assembly GCA_011048645.1. Taxonomy (GTDB): domain Bacteria; phylum Planctomycetota; class Phycisphaerae; order Sedimentisphaerales; family Anaerohalosphaeraceae; genus T3Sed10-213. Next base: position 2,441 of record DSDR01000105.1, on the reverse strand, counting down.
GCCCGAGCGCGTTCTGCTGGCCTCGACCGGCATCATCGGCCATCAACTGCCTATAGGCAACATCACCGCCGGTATCGAGCGGGCGGCGCAAACGCTCAAGGACAGCACCGCGGCCGGGCTGAACTTTGCCAGGGCGATTATGACCACCGACACCCGTCCCAAGCAGACCTGCCGGACGATAAAGATCGGCGGCAAGACGGTTACGCTGGCCGGGACCGCTAAAGGGGCCGGGATGATCGGGCCGAATATGGCAACGACGATCTGCATGTTGACCACCGACGCGGCCATCAGCAAGCCGCTGCTGGCCAAGGCCTTGAAAGAGGCCATCGGCCATTCGCTGAACCGCCTGACTGTGGACGGTCACCAAAGCACCAACGACACCGCGATGCTTCTGGCTTCGGGACTGGCAGGCAACACCCCCATTAAAACGCAAAAAGAAATCGGCTTTCGTCGATTTTCCCAGGCATTAACGGATCTTTGCACTGATCTGGCCAAACAGATGGCCCTCGACGCCGAGGGCGCAACGCGAATGTTCACCGTCCACGTCAAAGGCGCCGCAAGCAAGGCCGAGGCCTTCAGGGCCGCCCGTGCGGTAGCCGACTACGACCTGGTCAAATGCGCCGTCCACGGCGCCGACCCGAATTGGGGACGGATTATCTGCGCCGTCGGTTCCTGCGGAATCAAAGTCAACCCCGACCGATTGTGCTGTAAAATCGGCGACACCTATGTCTTTCGCAACGGCAAACCAACCGCATTTGACGCCAAAAAAGTCTCGGCCGTCATCGCCCGAAAAGAACACACGATCACCGTCGAACTGAATGTCGGGGCACACAGCGACTTTTGCTTCGGCTGCGACCTGGGCCGGGAATACGTCACCATCAATGCCGATTATCATACATAACAGAGCTTTTTATTACTTAATCGGCCTTCTTGGCTCTATTTTATCTCAAGGTGTGAAGAATTTGAAAATCCGTCCGGAAAAGGCTTGAAAAACCAATTTTAATCGCTAAACTGTCCTCAATTTTACGCACAGAGAACCGAAGTTAACTTAAGAAAGGATGGCTTACTGTGAAAGGGACAGGAAAAACGCTGACTGTTGGTTTGCCGATGTTATTGATGTCGGTACCGGCTTGGGCGGCTGATGCGGCTGAACCGGGCGTCGGACTGCGGTGGTTTGCGCCGCTGCTGGCGCTGGTCTCGGCCTTGGTGGCGCTGGGCTTTGCGCGTTATTTTTACAAAAAAGTGCTCGAAGCTCCTGCCGGCAATGAAAAAATGATCGAAATTGCCGCCCACGTCCAGGAAGGCGCTTATGCGTATCTGTTTCGCCAATACAAGGTCGTGGCGGTCGTGTTTGCCATTTTGGTGGCCATTCTGGGTGTTCTGGCCTATCAAGGGATTCAGAACCCGTTTGTGCCGCTGGCGTTTTTGACAGGCGGCTTTTTCAGCGGTTTGTGCGGCTTTTTGGGGATGAAGACCGCGACGATGGCTTCCAGCCGAACGGCTCAAGGCGCCAGCGAAGGCCTGAACCGCGGCCTGCAGGTGGCGTTCCGCTCCGGCGCAGTGATGGGGCTGGTCGTGGTTGGATTCGGCCTGCTGGATATTGCCGCGTGGTATCTGTTCCTGGACAAAGTGATTTATACCGCCCAGAATATGCGAGAAGGGCTTGAATTTATGGGCCTGACGCTGGTCTATCAGGGCATGCCGCAGGAACAGAAGCTGATTGAAATTACCGTAACGATGATTACGTTCGGGATGGGCGCTTCGACGCAGGCGCTGTTTGCCCGTGTCGGCGGCGGCATCTACACCAAGGCCGCCGACGTCGGCGCCGACCTGGTGGGTAAGGTCGAAGCGGGTATTCCGGAAGACGACCCGCGCAATCCGGCGACCATCGCCGACAATGTGGGCGACAATGTGGGCGACGTAGCCGGCATGGGCGCTGACCTGTACGAAAGCTACTGCGGCTCGATTTTGGCCACGGCAACGCTGGGTGCGGCCCTGTCGCTGACAGAACTGCCGGGGAATCTGACGCCGCTTAAGGCTGTTTTGGCGCCGATGCTGGTGGCGGCCATCGGCATTTTGTTGTCGATCGCAGGCATTTTTATGGTCAAATGCAAGGAAGGCGCCAGCCAAAAACAACTGCTGCGTGCCCTGTTAAAAGGAACCGCCGGCAGCTCAGTCTTGATTGTTGCCGTAATGGTACTGCTGGTCCTGAGCGGGTTTATGACCTGGGGCATCTTCTGGTCCGTCGTGGCAGGTCTTGCGGCCGGGGTGATTATCGGTCAGATTACCGAATTCTACACCTCAGACGAATATAAGCCGACCAAGGGCATCGCCGATCAATCTCAGATGGGTCCGGCCACCACCATCATTGACGGCTTTGCCGTTGGGATGACCTCAACCGGCTGGTCGGTGGTGACGATCGTGCTGGGTATTATCTGTGC
>DSDR01000003.1 GCA_011048645.1 Phycisphaerales bacterium | reverse complement strand
TCGAGCCGCAGTCATATCGCGACGCCGTCGAAGATATCAAACAGCGCCGGGCCATTGTCAACGCCATTCGCGTCAATCCCTGCGATGAATCGGCCGTGCCTTATGCACAGGTCAAACGGGAAACGGCGGTGCGCGTGTTTGAGATTCTGGAAGGTCAATACGTCGAACCGACGCCGTTTGATGACCTCGTCAAAGCGGGACTGCGGCGGCTGAAGCGGCTGCCGGACGCATTGAGCAATCCAACGGTGTCGCTTGCGGTGCGATCCGATCCGAACAGTTTTTCGGGCTGGACAGACCATCTCAACCGCCTTGAAACGAATCCAAAAGCCGCCTCGTCTGCGGATGCGGCCGCGGCGCTGGATACGCTGCTGGCGATCAATGAAACCACGCTGAAGCTGCCCCAAGGCGTTATTATTGCTCAATTTACAGAAGCGGCACTGGGGGCGCTGGATCCCTATACCGAGGTCGTCTGGCCGGAGGGGGTGAACGTGTTCGAAAAGAACCTGACCGGTCAATTCGGCGGCGTCGGGATTCGCGTTCGCAAAGACGGCGAGCATCTGGTCATCGTGTCGGTCATCCCCGATACGCCCGCCGCCGAGACGACGCTTGCGGCCGACGATATCATCCTGGCGGTTGACGGACAATCCACCCAATCTATGCCCACCGACTGTGCGGTTCAGCTTATTTCGGGGCCGGTGGGAACATCGGTCAGCCTGACGGTGCGACCGGCCGGGGCGGACCAAAGTCAGGTCGTCACGGTCACGCGGCAAAAAATCGTTTTGCCCACCGTCGAGGGCGCCCAGCGTGCCGACAACGGCAATAGGCAGGGGCACTGGGATTATTTTCTGGATGCGAAAGATCGCATCGGTTATCTCCATCTGCACGGCTTTACCGAAAAAACCGCCGAGCAGGCCAAGTGCGTTCTGGAACAACTCGAACAGCAGCAGCTCGGCGGGCTGATTGTGGATATGCGCGGCAACGGCGGCGGCCTGCTGAATGAGGCGACAGCGTTTGCGAATTTGTTCATTGACGACGGGGTGCTGCTGAGCAGCCGCGGTCGGGGCGAAAACAATACCGTCTGGCAGGCCCGGCCCAACGGGGCGCGTCGGACGTATCCGATGGTGATTTTGATTGATGAGGGCAGCGCCAGCGCCTCGGAGATTGTCGCCGGGGTCGCCGCGGCGCGATTGCCCGATCAGGTGACGCTGATCGGCCGCAGAAGTTACGGCAAAGGCTCGGTGCAGGAGGTTGTGAATCTGGGACCTGCCGGCGGACGGCTGAAATTTACCTCCGCTTATTATTACCTTCCCGACGGACGGGCGGTGCAGAATCGCTATAAACTGGAAGCGCAGAACCGCACGGATTGGGGAATCGCCCCGACGATTGAACTGCCGCTGTTTGCGTATGAACAAAGCCGTATCCGAGAGATTCAGCTTGAACGACGCCGACAGCTTATGGCCAGGACGCCTGAAAAGGAGTCGGATTTGCAGACCGAATCGCTGACTCAGCAGATGCTGATGACCGATGCGCAGCTTTCCGCGGCGGTGGTCCTGTTGAAGACCCGCATCATGACGGGATATTAGATCTCGTCCCTTCCTGTTAATCCATCAGCCCGCTCAGCTGACTTACGGCAGGATTTCCAGACCGACAGCCGTTACATCATCGATCTCACCCGGGCCAAAATGGTGATTTTGCGCCATTTGGTCGTAGGCTTGAATCATCTTGTCAATGGGCCATTCTGAAACCGCCTGGAAGGGCTTGCCGAAAGCCAGTGTGCCGTCGTCTTTGGGGGTTCCGATGAGCGGCTCGCCGCCGTCGGAATAGACAAACAGTTTGTCGCCGGGTTGCAGGGTCAGGGAGATTTGTTCAAATTGTGCCTCGCCAAAGACGCCCAGCAGGCCGCCGCGGCTTTGCAGACAGGACAGCGTGCCGCCGCGAACAAGGACGGGATAGGGGTGGCCCGCCCGCGCCAGTTTCAGCTCCAAGGTCTCAATATTCAGCAGTCCGTAACAACAGGTCGCAAACAGGCAACCGGCAAATTCCTGCTGGGCCATGCGGCGATTCAACTCGGCAATCACCTCAGCCGGTTCGAAGATACGATAATCGTGGCCGACGGTCTGACGCATCACGGTGGCTTGCTTGAGAAAGATCGTCAGCAGGGCCGCCGGCATCGAGTGCCCCACCGCATCGGCCAGATAAAAACCGATATGCGTTTCGTCCAGCCGGACGATGTCGTAAATATCGCCGGAGACCCACTGCGCCGGGCGAAATGCGGCGGCCCAGCGAACATGTTCGGTATGCGGCAGACGCAAGGGCAAAAAATTGCGCTGCACCTGGCCGGCCATCTCAAGCTGTTCGGTCAGGTCGTTTTCCAGCGCCAAACCGCGCTGTTCAATCAGATATTGTCGGGCATATTGAGCGGCGGTTTCCAGCCGGGCAGGCATTTCGTGCTCTGTTTCAGGGGTCATCACGCATGTCAGGGGGTGCACGGCGGCGTCTTTGAGTTCGCAGCCTCTGAAAAAGACCGCGATGTGTCGGCTTTGGAGCGTTTTGAGCAATGACACAAAGGTATCTGATTCGAGATCGGGGACAACGGACGGGCCGAAAACCACCGAACCGATGATGGTGCGGCTTTCAAGAGAATGCTGAAACTCGGAGAAAGAAACGTCCTGCCAGCTCAGTTTTTTGTGGATCAACCGGGGCGCTATCTTTTGAACGAACGCCGCTTCGCAGTCCACGAACAGGACATTAACCGGCGAAGCCGCCGTGTGACCGACATGTCGGGCTTCCGTTTGAATCATAGCCGATATGTCGGCCATCCGATGAAG
>DSDR01000380.1 GCA_011048645.1 Phycisphaerales bacterium | reverse complement strand
TCATCATCCCTCTTGGAAATTCTTCTGTCTGATCTTCACAAATTCGCTGTCGATGAACCCTGGATCCCCCGATAAGCCGGCTAAAATGCAAAACAAAACATCTTAGCGATGCGATGACGTACTGCTAACCTTAAACGTCCTATAATACGCAGTACAGAAAAACAATACAAGCGAATTATTGAAATAGAAAAAAAGAGTTCCGGATCGAAAAACCCGACATTGACAGGTATTCTTGCCGGTGATTTTAGCACGCGACGCCTATCTAAGAGCGGACGGGGATGCGGACGGTAAAGATCGACCCCTCGCCCGGCAGGGTTTTGACCTCGATTCGGCCGTGGTGGTTCCGGACGATTTTTCGGGCGATGGCCAGACCCAGTCCTGTGCCCTGCCCCTGCTTGTCAGTATGAAACGGCTCGAAGATCAGGTCGGTGTTTTCAATCCCGCGCCCGTTGTCCGTGACCCGCAGCACAAGCTCGCCGGTCTTGTGATTCAGTTCGGTATGGACGGTGACCTGTCCGACTTGCGGCTCGACGGCCTCGATGGCGTTCATCACCAGGTTCATCAGCACATCCTGCATCTGATCCGGATCCAGATTGACCTGCTCAAGCTGTTCATCCAATTGAATCGTCAGCGAAACGTGCCGCAGGTCGGCCTGCGGACGCAGTACTTCGGCGACCGACTCGACGAGCCGATTGAACTGGCAGGGCTGCATACGGGGCGGCGTTTCGCGGCTGAACTTGAGCATATCCAGCACGACCTTGTGAATCTTGTCAAGGTTGCGTTTCAGAATGTTCCAGGCTTTTTTGGCCTGATCCATATCGTGATAACCAAAGGCGTCATCCATCACGTCCTGACCCGACCGCAAAGCCTGAAGGATGTTCTTGACGCCGTGAGACATATTCAGCGCCGCCTGTCCGGCTTCAAGGATGCGTTTGCGATGGCGGGCGGCCTGTTTGGATTGCAGCGAGTCAAACGCCACGGCGATCATCGTTTCGCCCGGATCAAAGACCAGTTCCACCGGTGCGTTGGGGTCCTGTTCGGGTGTCAGCAAGCGCTCCTGATAGTCCGCCTCAAACAGCAAGACCGTTGCGCCGCAGCGAATCTGGTCGTTGTGGGACAAACCGGTGGTATGCTGAACGCGAAGCTCGTTGATAAAGGTGCCGTTCGATGACCCCAGGTCGCGGATAAACCACTGGCCGTCCCGAAACGACAGCTCGGCGTGTCGCCGCGAGATGGCATTGTCGGGGATGCGCATCTCGACGCCCTCGCAGCCGCGGCCGATGACGAATGTCTTGCCGCGCTGAGAGGCCAGCTCAAATGATTTTTCGCGCAACGCGCCGGTAAGCACAGTCAGTGTTGCCATAGTTTAATTGTCACATCTCAAAGCTGAAATCATTGACCAATAATCGGGAAACCTGTTTTATTTTCCGATACAAAACCGCGAAAAGATACTCTCGAGGATTTTTTCGCTGACATTTTCGCGTTCCAGTCCGCCGAGCGTTTCGTAGCCCTGGCGCAGCAGCATCGCGGCGGTCTCCTCACGGCCGGCGTGTATTTCATCGGCGGCTTGGTCAAGACTCTTAACCGCTTCTTCGAGCCGTCGGCGATGGCGCCGGTTCAGCGTCAGCCGGTCGGCCTGTTCCTCTCCGCTGCGTCCGGTAATCAGAGCGTTTTTAATACGGGTTTTTAATTCCGAAAGTCCCTGTCCCGTCCGGGCACTGGTGAGACTGAACGGGGCCTCAAAAAAATCGCGTCCCCACTCAGTCAGTCGCCGCAATGCGATCTCATCGGCCAGGTCGGCTTTGGTCGCAACAGGAATCAGCCGTGCGGTCTGAATCTCCGAGAGGATGCGCAGATCGGCCTCAAACGACGACTTGCCGGCGTCGATGCAGAACAGCGCCACCGCCGCTTGCCGCAGGGCATCGACGGCGGTCTGATGTGCCAGATAATCCAACCGGCTGCGGGTTTGTGCGTCCGGCATCAGTCCGGCGCAGTCAAACAGCACACAACTAATCCCGTCCAGATCCAGCACACCGGTCAGAATGTCGCGCGTCGTGGCCTCGATGGGCGAGACGATGCTGCGCGTTCGTCCCAGCAGGGCGTTGAGCAGGCTGCTTTTGCCCGCGTTGGGCAGCCCGGCCAGCCCGACGGCTTCCAGGTCAATCAGACGCTCCAGTTGGACACTGCCATCCAGCAGACCCTGCAAGCGGTCTCGCCGTGCGGCGATGCGCGCCGCAGCCTGCTCGGCGGTAATAAATTCGATGTCCTCCTCGGTAAAATCCAGCCCCGCCTCAATCAGGCCGAGCACGTCCAGGATGTCGCCACGTACCCGGCGGATGGTTTCGGAAAACCGTCCGTGCAGCAACTTTTCCGCCGCGGCAAGCTGCACGCTGTTGGCCGACGAGACAATCTGGGCGACCGCCTCGGCCTGGGTCAGATCCATCTTGCCGTTCAGGTAGGCCCGCAGTGTGAACTCCCCGGGCTGCGCCAGTCTGGCCCGTTCGCACAAACGCTGCACAAGATGCTCCACCGCGTCCGGCGCCGCCCAGAGGTGCAGCTCGGCCATGTCCTCGCCTGTATAGGAACGCGGCGAAAAAAAACAGTACAGCATTCCCTCGATTTCCAGCCGCCTGCTGAGCCGTACCCGACACGGCAGCACCGCATCGGCCCGCGGCGGACGGTCCGTCGTCGCGATCCCGGCCAGCACATCCCACAGCCCCGCTCCCGACAGCCGAACAATACTCCGCGCCGTCTGCCCGGCCGAAGGCAAAGCACTGCTGACCGCAACAATGATATCCTCGTTTACCATAACCCGATGTGTTATGTAAGGCTATGTCCTGTCAAATCGGTACATCGGTTTGGGT
>DSDR01000080.1 GCA_011048645.1 Phycisphaerales bacterium | reverse complement strand
GAAAAGATGATCGAGACGTTCGGCCGAGGGCGACGGATTGGCTTTCAACTCTTCGGCCTGCTGAGGGAAATGCGTTTCCAGCCAGGCAACCAACTCCGTCCGCCTTTTCAACATCGCTTCATCTTGCTCGACCGGCGGTTCGGCGGCAACGGCGGGCGTCGGTTTTGTCTCCGGCTCGGTCTCAGCGGGCGGCTGTATTCTCTGGAAAAAACGCTGGGACATCTCCTCGCGAATTTCCCAGCGAAACTGCTGCGGGTGTGTGAGGCGCATCTTGCCAAGCTCGGCGGCGCGTTCCGGACTCGACTGCGCCAGACGCGCAAGAAAACGATCAATCTGCTGTTCGGTCAGGACAATCGAATCAAACGGATGGATCAACGCATCCTGCCAAATATCCGTGGTCGTTTCTTCGCCGGTCGAATCGGCGGCGCTGAAAGCCGCACACACAATCCACATTACCGCTGCAATAGGCCGAATGAGACCGGAAGATGGTGTTTTCATTGTCTCTGTCATCCCTTCCAGAAATCCGTCAACTCAATTTTAGTTTCACTCTGGCTGGCGGTTTCACCGTTGAACAACCGCTCGTCGGGGAAAGCAGTGTCCATAATGCCAAGCGTTTCAATCCAGGCGGCGATATTATCCAGTTCCGATTTGATCTCCGAAAAGGCCGCGTCGCTCTCAGCCGGATAGGTATCCTCCCAGAGATTCAGTGTAAAGCCCGGCAGTTCGCTGCGATCCTGCACGACAGGTTCCGGCTCTTGTACCGCAGGCCTCTGCACCTGCGCTACCGGTGCACGTTCGGTCGGCGCCGAGGGGGTTTGCATAAAGCTGATGCCCCACACAACCATCGCCGCCGCGGCGGCGCCCGCCGCGATCCCCGCCCAGATAGACCCTAACGTCTGGCGGCGGGATTGGGGACGCAGCGTATCCAGCCGACGGCGAAGTTCGGCCGCGGCCTGTGCGCTGAGTTCAGGCGAAGGAAAACCGTCGAGCAACGCATCACCCCGACGGATGTCTTCGGCCATCGTCTCGGCGACAGACGCATCAACAAACCGACGCAGCAGATCTTCCAGATTATGAATATCATTCGTTCTCATCGGTTATCTTCCAGCAAAAACCGTATTTTTTTTAATCCGCGATGCACCTTTGAAAGTGTCGTGCCGATAGGTTCGTTTCGCATCTCGGCCAAATCCTTAAAACTGACTTGGCTGTAATACCGCAACATCAGCAGTTCCGCCGTTTCTTTATCGAGTTTTTCGAGCGCCCACTGAAGTCGGTCATTGGCCGCCTCCTGGCGGGACTGCTCGGCCGAATCGTCCTGTCGGCGACGCTGGTGTTCGGCGGCCTCGTCCAGCAGGCGTTTATACCTGTATTGCCGACGTAGATGGTCCCGAAACAGGTTCGACGCCACCGTAAAAAGCCACTTATCAAACGAACCGCCTTCAAAGGTGTCTATCTTTTCAACCAGTTTGACGAATAACTCGCTGACAAATTCTTCACTTTGCTCGGCATTTCCGCAGAGCCGATAAAAATAGCCGTAACACCGACCCGCATAGCGCCGCACCAGCTCGTCAAACGCACCGTTCTCACGTTTGATCAAACGCTCAAGAAAAGTTGCTGATAGCTGCTGTTCGGCCATTTCTCATGCTGTATTCATTTAAGACAGACGCTTTGAAGCAATGCGATATTGCATTTTTGTCTCTGTCCGTTAGCGTCAATACGCGGCTGTTCAAAAAATGCCGCCGGCGTCAAAGCCGGGATGATTCGGATCATCAGCGTCATCGTCATCATCGATGTCATCGTCCAGTTTCCAGCTATCCGCCTCTTCTATATCGTCTAATTCACGTTTGACATATTTGAACAGTTTTTCCTGCATCGGGGCCATTTTTTGCTGAAACACCGACATCGTCTGAAAACCCGACACGAGCATATCGAGGCGAAGTAACTGCCATTTCTGAAGACATTCCGGCTCTTTGATATTTACAAATGGGTCGCAACGAAATGTCCGCCGACCGTCCGGCGACATGGAATAAAATTCACAATCGACACATTGGATCATTGTTCTGTCTCCTGCTTAAATAAAAAAATCACCCCCGACTTGCAATTACGCAAACCTTAACTATAATAACCGTTTAATGGGTGCAAAGTAAACGAATTTCGAGACCAATTTCAGGAGATGTGAATGGCCAAACCAAGACGCAGACGGAAGATCGGCAGCAAAAAACGACGCGCTCGCTGGAAAGTCCGTCATAAAATAACGTAACCATCAGCGTTTGAGGCGATGAATAAAGACGTTTTAACACGCCTGGGACGCTGAGAGGGCTAATATGAATGCAGAGTAAAGCTATACAATGGCTTTATTTTGCATTTTCTTTTTTACCTCGAGAGTCATTGAATGCCCCATTACACGGTTCATTTTACACCGGATAACCGACTGATTAAAATTCACGCCGGGGCAACCCTGCTGGAGGCCGCCGGACAGGCGGGGATCATCCTGAACAGTCCGTGCGGCGGGGTCGGGCGATGCGGCAAATGCAAAGTTCAGCTTATGCCCAACGGCAAGGAGGCGCTGGCCTGCCAAACCCAGGTGAACCACGATGTCGAGGTCTTTGTGCCGCCGTCAAGCCGGTTTTTGACGCAGCAAATTCTTCAGCATGGCATCGGTCGGGATGTCCCGCTTGATCCGCCCGTGAAAAAGGTATTTGTACCCGGGCCGTGGCAAGGCATCGACGCCTTTTGTGAAATGGTCTCGAACCAAGCCGATCTCTGTCTGCATCTGGAAGGCTCCGACGAGCAACGTCTGGAAGAGACCGCCCAAGACCTTCAGCCCTGCAACGCCGGGGATGAAGGCTTGACCGTCGTGCTCTTTTCCGTT
>DSDR01000168.1 GCA_011048645.1 Phycisphaerales bacterium | reverse complement strand
GCCGTCGTCAGCGCCTCGCCGGAGCTGTTTCTCGACGTTCGCAATGACCGCGTCCGCACCTGCCCGATCAAAGGAACCCGCCCGCGAAATCCGGCGCTGCCCGACAGCGCTCCGCCCAATCAGGCACAGTACACCGCCCTGCTTGACAGTGAAAAAGACCGGGCCGAATTGGCGATGATTGTTGATCTGGAGCGTAACGACCTGGCACGGGTGTGTGTCCCCGGCAGCCGTTACGTCTCTTGTCCGCGTCGAATCGAAATCTTCCCCACGGTCTATCACGCCGTCGCCGAGGTCGAAGGCCGGCTGGCCCGACCGCCCGGCCCCGACCGCCTTGAAGCCTTACTCAGGACGACCTTCCCCGGCGGCTCCATCACCGGCGCACCCAAAATCCGAGCAATGGAAATCATTGACGACCTCGAACCGACCGCCCGCAGCGTCTATACCGGCAGCATCGGCTGGATCGGCCTGAATTTCGATATGTGCCTGAATATTGTCATAAGGACGGTCATCGTCCACAACGAAGTCGCCTTTGTTCAAACCGGCGGCGGCATCGTCGCTGATTCCGACCCGCAATCCGAGTGGGACGAATCCCTGATCAAAGCCGGGGTATTGCTGGCGGGAATACAAAACACACCAACGCATATTCAAATATGAACAGAGGTGTTCTTTTTTGGGACAATCCATAAATTATTTTGACTTGACTGCATTATTATGAGAAAGTAGGGCGTTATTTGGGTAGGGGCAGTTGTTGCATGTTTCACGGTTACACGATTTCGGAAAGGACCACTATGCAGCTCATCAAGCGTCGTGATTTTATGAAACAGTCCGCCGCCGTTACAGCAGGACTGATGACCGCATCTGTCCCGAGCCGTATTCTCGGCGCCAATGAAGATATTCGCGTCGGCGTCATCGGCGTCGGCCTGAACGGTTCCAACCTCGCTGAGCGCATCAGCAGAATCCGCGGTACCCGACTGGTCGCCATGGCCGATCCTGACCCGGCCTATCAAATGCAATCCCTCAAAGATAAATTGGCCGGCGCCGATAATCCGGTTCACGTCGAGACCATGACCGATTTTCGTCGGCTGCTCGACCGCAAGGACATTGACGCGGTCATTATTGCTTCGTGCAATCACTGGCACGTGCTGCACAGTATTTACGCCCTGCAGGCCGGCAAACACGTCTATGTTGAAAAACCCGTCTCGCACAATGTATGGGAGGGACGTCAACTGCTCAATTTGGTCAATAAGACCGATCTGGTCGTCGAAACAGGCGTTCACCATCGTTCGCGGGAATGCTGGCCGCAGATCAGGGAATTTCTCAAAGAAGGCAAGCTCGGACGTGTGCTGGTCTCGCGCGGTTTATGCTACCGGCTCCGCGACGGCATCGGCAAACTGGATACGCCACGCAAACCCCCGTCCACCTGCGATTACGACCTGTGGCTCGGCCCGGCGGCCGATGAACCGCTGATGCGTCCGCAGTTCCATTACGACTGGCATTGGGTCTGGAATACCGGCAATGGAGACATCGGCAATCAGGGTATCCATCAAGTCGATATCAGCCGCTGGCTCATCGACGAGTATCGCTACCCCGAACATATCTTCAGTATCGGCGGACGACTGGGAGTCGATGACGCCGCCGAAACACCCAACACACAAGTGATTTACTTTGATTACAAGCCCATCCCGCTGATCTTTGAAGTCCGCAATTTGCCCGTGGAGCCCGGTATCCGCGCGATGCCGGTCTATAAAAACGCCCGGGTCGGCTCCATTCTTGAATGCGAGGAAGGGTTTATTTCCGAATCGGCCGCCTATGACAAAAACGGACGACGCATTCAGCAATTCGAAGACCGCGGCGGCGGCAACCATCTGCCCAACTTTATTGAAGCGGTCCGCAGCAATCGGCCCGACAAGGTCGCCTGCCCCATCCGCGACAGCCATCTGTCCTCGGCCCTGTGCCATTTCGGCAATATCTCTCATCGCATCGGACAAGCCGCCTCCCCGGTGAAAATCGCCGAGATCATTCAATACAACCCCTTGGTCGCCGAGGCCTGGCATCGCTGTCTTGAAAATCTCAAGATCAATAAAGTTGATGTACAAAAAGACAATGTCGTGCTCGGCGCAGTGCTGCGCATCGACAACGACGCTGAACAAATCACCGGCCCCTTTGCCGAGCTGGGCAACCCCCTGCTCAAACGCACCGGCCGATCACCCTGGGTGATACCGGAAATCACATAAGACAAATTGCTTCCCGGCCGCGGCAGGCGCCTAAATCGCAGGCCGGAACCCGGACAAACGCGAGAGATCAAAGGATGTCGTTGCGCGTTTTGCCGTCCATGGCCCCGTCTTCGCCGTCGATGATCTGGACCATCTTTCGGATTTCTTCGTCGTCCAGAATCCCTTTGCCGGTCAGCAGACGAATCAGCGCCGCAATGTACAACTTCAGTTGGTCGCATTCCCGCTGAACCGCCATCAGTTCCGCATCCTGCGACTGGCCTTCGTCGTGCATCTGCATCAGCGATTCTTTTAGTACCTTGATGTCCTTTTCACACTCGGAGATATCCAGCCGATTGCCGACATCACCCAAAAAAAATGTACGTCCCCAGCCCATAAAGATCCTTTATCAATAAAAATTGACACGGTCAAACCTCATCTTAAATCAAACTGACCATTGGGCAGTTTGAGGTCTTAACGCTTAATCAGACGTTAATTCGATGTCTCCGGTGGTGCGGGAATATCCATCATCTCCATCAAAAAGCCGTCCGGACGGGTGCGAATCCAACCAAGACTCAGTCCGAAATAGGAACGCACTTGTTCAAAATCCGGAAGCGCCTCAAACGCCGGCAGCAGGGAAGCAACCCAGTCGTTTTGAATATCCAGTTCAATCAGGCCGCTCAGTTTGCCG
>DSDR01000183.1 GCA_011048645.1 Phycisphaerales bacterium | reverse complement strand
ATAGGCCGCATCCGAGAGACACTTTCGCACGGCCTGAAGCAATTCGTCGGCGTCTTTGACTTCGACTGCCCCGCCGCCGGCCAGCAGCGCCTCGACCGTCTGGCGAAAATTAAACGTATGCGGTCCGAACACGGTACATTTGCCCATCGCGGCGGATTCCATCATATCCGATCCGCCCATCGGCGCCAGGCTTCGCCCGACAAACACCACCGACGCCAGCGCATAAAACGCTCGCAAATCGCCCATTGTATCGCCGAGAATCACCGTCGGCCGGCCCTCGGCACAGCCGTCTTTTTCCTTGAGCGTGCTGTAGCGCACATAATCAAACCCCGCCCGCTCAATCAGGGCCGCCGCCTCGTCAAACCGTTCCGGCTTTCGCGGCACAATCGCCAGCCGGACATCCGCGAATGCGGCCTGCTCACGCAGCCGCCGAAAAACCTCCAGCCCGATGGCCTCTTCGCCCGGGCCGGTGCCGCCGAGGACCCATAGCCGATCATCGCCGAGCCGAATCTGTTCGGCCAGCCGAGCCGACGCCGGCGTCTTGCCTTGGGTCTGGGCGGTATCATATTTCAGCGAGCCGGTCACGTGAACCCGTTCGGCCGGACAACCCAGCGCGATAAACCGCTCGGCGTACTCCGGCGTCTGGGCCAGCACAAGACGAACCCGCCCGAACATCCGGCGAATAAAACGCCGCATCCTGAGATATTTGGGAAAACTGCCGTCGCTGATCCGCCCGTTGATCACCACCAGCGGAATGCCTTTGTCTTCGGCAAAACGCGCCAAGTTGGGCCAGACCTCCAGTTCCATCAGACAAATCACCGCGGGATTGATCCGCTCAATGGCCCCGCGCATCACACAGGACAGATCAAACGGAAAGTAAAATACATCGTGCGTCTGGCCGTACAGTGCTTTCGCCCGGGCAAGGCCGGTATCCGTCGTGGCCGAGACGGCAATCGGGGTCTGCCCAAATCGACGCCCCAGCGCCTCGACCAGTGTCCGCGTGGCGTTGACCTCTCCCACGCTGACGGCGTGAATCCAAATGCACCGCTGATCGGGCCGACGCCGCTGAATTCGTCCCAGCCGCTGACCCCAGCCGCCCTTATACCGTCCGTGAGCCAGCCGACGATACAGGATCACCGGGCTGTAGGCCAAAATCCCAAACAAATAGAAAAAATCCACCGCATATCGCATCTATTTTCGTCCTTGTGTATCCAAAAGAAAGCCAACACCCTACCCCAATTCGCCCGTTTTGTCAATTCTTTCCAAAACTAACGTTCCGCCGATTGACAATCCGCCCGTTTTGACGTATCTTATGTGCATAACAATCCAAGTCCCCGTAGCTCAACGGATAGAGCGTTGGCCTCCGGAGCCAAAGGTTAGAGGTTCGAATCCTCTCGGGGACGTTTTTCGTCTGGCGTTGAAGGTATAAAACCTCGCCATCGTCCCCATTCAGTCTTAAATTCCGTCGGAACACAGGCAATGTTGCCCTTGATGACCGAAAAACAAACCCTGCCCGCCCTGCTGCGTGCCGTCGTGGGGGCCGGCAGTGTGATATTTGCGGCGGTGATCGTGACCCTTCAGGCTCTCGAGGAGATAAATCCAAAATGGATTCTCCCGCTGTGGCTCATCTGGGCGGTGATGACGCTGATCGACGGAACCCTGGCGTTCGCGCTGAAACTCGTCACTGAAATTCACGCCGGAGGAATTCGCGTCTATTTCGCCCCGCTGGGTATTCCCTCAAAACAATTCGATTGGTCCGAAATCGACAGCCTTTACCCTCGCACGTATCGGCCCATTGCCGAGTACGGCGGCTGGGGGATTCGCTGGGGCAAATCCGGCGCCGCCTACAATTTGCGAGGCACACAAGGCCTCCAGCTTGAGCTGAAAAACGGAAAGCGGTTTCTGATCGGTTCGCAATATCCGGAAAAACTAATCGAATCCATCCGCTCGGTCGCCCCGCCGAACCTGCTGCATACCGAATCAGAGGGCGTATAATACATCGTCTTCGGCTCCGTTTCTTCACGGGGAACCCCCCTCTTCGATCACAACCGTCGGCGTCAAAATCGTGTGCTGTACAAAGAACACCCCTTCATCCACAATCGTCGTCGGCTGGCCTGAGGCACACTGCACCCGCACCGGCGCCCGCAGCAAATGCTCCAGGCCGACCCTCTCCATCCACTGCATTGTCCCTTCGCGCAGATCGATATCGCCGGCCGCACCGAGGCCGCATATGACCAGCAAAAATAATAACGTCAATTGTCTCACGGCTTTGGTTCCTTATGAGTCTCCCTGGGTTCTTGAGTCGCTAAGCGATCAGATTCCGAAATCCCCAGTTCCTCAAAAAATCCCTTCTTCTTGAGATACTGATACATAAACGACACGCCGACCAGAATCAGCCCCGTCGTCAGAAATGCGGCGATACGGTATTCAATCCGCAGGGTAACCGTGTCTTTGAGGAAAATCTTGCCCAGCAGCACGGCGAAAATCAGCAGCGACAAATAGCGCACGCCGCGCGTGCGAAACACAAACCCGCCGACCACCAGCGTCGCGGCGTAAATCGCCCACGTTACCGAGATCGCCATCTGCGCCGAAAACCGCCAGTTGTCCACCGGTCCGGCATACGTATGGCGACAGGCCCAGTAGCAATATACCTCCTGACTGAGCACAATCCAGACCAGCACCAGCGCCGACAGCGCCAGCGCCGCGGGCGCCTGCCGCCACGTCGGATCGTCGCCGGCAGTTTGGCGCACCAGATATGCCCCGGCCAGCATCGCCGCGACATACAAAGCCACAATCCCGAACGGTACATTGAAAAACATCACAAACGCTTGTGTATGCACATCCTTCATCGTCAGCACCACAAACACCGCCCCGCCCGCGGCCGCAAGCAGGCCCAGCGCCCGCACCAGCT
>DSDR01000052.1 GCA_011048645.1 Phycisphaerales bacterium | reverse complement strand
TCCAGGTGTGCCGGTCCGATAAGCGTAATGCAGGCCGCGTCCGGTTTGGCAATTCGGGCAAGCAGTTCAATCTCGCCGGGGTGATTGGTCCCCAACTCCAGCAGCAGTATCTCGCTGTCCGGCGGCGCGGCAAGAATCGTCAACGGCACGCCGATATGGTTGTTGAAACTCTTGACGGCCTGGTGGCAGCGGTAAAAGCGGCTCAGCACATGATGCAGGATATGGCGCGTGGTGGTCTTGCCCGCCGAGCCGGTAATCGCGATGACATGGGCCGAAAGCTGCCGGCGGTACCACCGCGCCAGCGTCGCCAGTGCACCAAGCACGCTATCGACTACAAGTACCGGCACGGTATGATCCGAGGGCAAATCAATCGCACGCTCGGCGATGATGCAGGCGGCTCCTTTGACGGCGACCTCGGCGGCAAAGTCATGCCCGTCGAAGTACTCGCCCCTGACGGCGAAAAACGCCTGTCCGGGTCGGATCGTGCGTGAATCAATCGCTGCCCCGCGAATCGGCGCATCGGGCTTAATCGCGGTCGAACACTCAGCGCCCAGCACGGCAATAACGTCTTGTATGGTGGCTGCGATCATGGAATACAGGCTTCCCGCTACAGGCACGCCAGCGCCTCCTGAGCCGCCAGAACATCGCTGAAGTTGTGTTTCTCTGTGCCGATGATTTGGTACGTTTCATGGCCTTTTCCGGCAATCAGAACGACGTCGCCGCATTGCGCCTGCGAAACGGCTCGAAAGATGGCCTTCTTGCGGTCCGGCTCAATAATGACATCGTTTCGTTTATCGGACGAAAAGCCTGCGCAGATCTCCTCGATGATCGTCTGCGGATCTTCAGTGCGGGGGTTGTCGCTGGTGACGATAATCTCATCGGCCAGTGTTTCGGCGGCTCGCGCCATCCGCGGACGTTTGGTCTTGTCGCGGTCGCCGCCGCAGCCGAAGACGACCCACAGCCGCCCGCGGCAAATCGGCCGCAGCGTCGTGAGTACATTGGCCAGCGCGTCGTCGGTATGCGCATAATCAACAAACACGCGCAGACCCCGTCGCTCGGCCATCGGCGAGACCACCGGCTCAAGACGACCGGGAACGTACTGCAGGGCCGACAGTCCCTGGGCAATCGACGACAGACTGAATCCGGCCGCCAGAGACAACCCGGCTGCTGCCAGATGGTTGCTGATATTGTGCATCCCGCACAGCGGAGTCGTAACTTTTTCCATCACCCCGCCGAATTGGAGGCTGAATTCGCTGCCGGCGTCGTCCATCCGATGGATATGGGCGATGACATCAGCCGGCTGCTCAATGGCATACCACAAAATCCGCCGCTTGATGCGGGTGGCAATGGCCTTGGCCGCCTCGGACTGGGCGTTGAGCACCGCCATCCCGTGGGGGGGCAGATTTTCAAACAGCGACGCTTTGGCCGTCAGATAGTTTTCCGATGTTTTGTGGTAGTCCAGATGATCGCCGGTCAGGTTGGTAAAGGCCGCCGCGGTAAACGCGATGCCCGCCAGGCGGTGCTGGCTCAGGGCGTGGCTGCTGGCCTCGACCATCATATAGCGCGCGCCGCTGTCAATCGCCTGCCGGGCCGTCTGAGCCAGGGTCAGTGCGTCCGGCGTGGTCAAAGGCGCCTCAACGGTCATCGAGCCGGCGCTATAGACAATCGTCCCGATCATTGCACAGGATGCACCGGCCGTTTCAATGACCGACCGCACCAGATAGGCGGTCGTGGTCTTGCCGTTGGTGCCGGTCACTGCCAGGTTGGTCAGTTGACTGTTCGGGTTGCCCCAAGCCGCCTGCGCCAGCAGGCCGAGGGCTTGGGCGCTGTTTTCCACAAGGAGGCAATCGCCGTCGTCGGTCGGCTGTTCGGCCACGATATACCGCGCGCCGCGCTGCCGCGCCGTCGGAATGAACTGATGACCGTCGGCCCGGACGCCGCGAATTGCCACAAAACAATCGCCCGGCTGAACCTGCCGCGAATCGGTGCAGACTCGAATGCCGCCTGATTGTACTAAAGCTAATAATTGGGTAAATGTCATCCGCTTCCCTGATGTCGAATAAAAATCAATTTCGAAAAGCACATTCATATTATCGGCCAAACGAGCGTTTGGCAATAGCCCGATTGCTCCCATCCACGCGAATGGAGCATCGTTGCCCTGAAATTCCGTTTGCATTGTTCCGGACATGTCGATATGATACGTTCCGTTTTGTGGGAGTCCCTTAAATCGAATGTCAACGCCGTGAAAACGCCGCCCGTGAACGAGACCTGGACCATACAACGCCTGCTGAACTGGATGACGGAGTATTTTACCCGAAAGGGGATCGACAGCCCCCGTCTCAGTGCCGAGCTGCTGCTTTGCCGCGTCCTTGAACTGGAGCGCATCCAGCTCTACACGTTGTTTGACCGTGTCGTGCAAAAACCGCAACTGGACGCCCTGCACGCCCTGGTCAAACGGGCCGCAGGACACGAGCCGGTGGCGTATCTGGTAGGGCGGTGCGAGTTTTATTCGCTGTCGCTGGCCATCACGCCGGACTGCCTGATTCCTCGTCCGGAAACGGAGTTGCTGGTCGAGCAGGCGATTGATTTTCTGCGCCGGCGCAGCGGCCCTCAGGCCGTGCTGGATGTGTGTACGGGATCGGGCTGCATCGCCGCGGCCATTGCCAAAAACGTCCCCGATGCGACAGTCGCCGCCGCCGACATTTGTGAAGCGGCCTTGTCCGTCGCGGCCAAAAACATTGAAACGCACGGCCTGACCGAACGGGTGCGGCTGCTGTGCGGCGATCTGTTCGATCCGGTCATTAAGGGCCTTGACGCGCCGGCTTTTGACCTGATCGTATCCAATCCGCCGTATGTCAGTCAGGCCGAGTACGACAAGCTGGACAAAAACGTCAAAGATTATGAGCCGAAACACGCGCTGCTGGCCGGGGCCGACGGACTGGATGTCTATCGGCG
>DSDR01000049.1 GCA_011048645.1 Phycisphaerales bacterium | reverse complement strand
TCCAGCGAAGTCGTTTTCGGCAAAGACAAAGAAACCGCCGAAGTGATTTTCCACATCGAAGAAGGACCGGTGTATATCGTGGATTCCATCCGTATGACGGGCCATACCTTTTTTGATGAGGCGACGCTGCGGGAGGATATGCGGCTGCGCGAAGACTTTTACTACAGTCAGGATCGGGCTGAATTCGACGCCCGGAAGGTCCGATCGCGCTATCTGGAGCAGGGTTTTGTCGAGGCCGATGTGGAACTGAAGCGCACTTTTTTGCCGGATGCGCGGGTGGCGGTGGAGTTTGTGATTACCGAAGGTCCGCGTTTCCGCATCGGGGAGGTCGTCATTACCGGCAACACGACGATTAAAGACCACGCCATTCGCCGGGTGCTGGACGAGGAAGGGTTTGAGCCGGGTCAATGGTATGACGCCGACGGCGCGCGGGGCGACGGCGACGGCGAAATCGAACAAATTGTCCGATACACAGTGGTTACCGAATCGGCGGTCATTACGCCGACCGGCGACGATCCGGACACGCGCGACGCGGTCGTGAATATCACTGAAGGGCAGACCGGCTCGATTATGCTCGGCGCCGGCGTGGCCAGCGACAGCGGCATCATCGGCAGCATTACACTTGATCAGCGGAATTTTGACATCACCGACTGGCCGGACAGTTTCGGCGAATTTATAACCGGCAAGGCCTTTCGCGGCGCCGGCCAGCGGATGCGTATCTCGCTCAATCCCGGCACGGTGTACAGCACCTATTCGATCAACTTCACCGAACCGTATTTATACGACCGGCCGGTGGCGCTGAATGTGGGCGCATCGAGCTTTTCACGCTATCAGGAGTCGTATGACGAGGGACGACTGACCGGAACCGCCGGCCTGGAAAAACGCTATCGCGATGATTGGCGCAGAGGCATTTCATTTCGGGGCGAACAGGTGCGCATCTCCGATCTGGATCATGATGTCCCCAAAGAAATTCGCGACGTCAAGGGCGACAATATGTTGTACGGAACGCGCTTTTACGTTCGTCGCGACCGCACCGACAGCCGTTATCTGCCGACTGAAGGGTATCATTTTGACGCCGGTTACGAACAGCTTTTCGGCGACTTTACTTTCGGCGTGCTCAGCGGGACGCAGCGATGGTATTATACGCTGTATGAAGATTTGGCTGAAAACAAGACGGTTCTTGAGACCAAGGTTCACGCCGGCACCGTTATCGGTACGGCGCCGATGTTTGAGAAATTCTACGCCGGGGGTATCGGATCGATTCGCGGTTTTCGCTATCGCGGCGTCAGCCCCCGCAAAGGGCCGGACGACGACCCGATCGGCAGCGACTGGCTGGTGATGGGCAGCGGCGAAATCGCCGTGCCGCTGGGCAGTCAGACGTTTGCGTGGTTGTTTTTCGCCGATGTCGGTATGATCGACTCCGGGCCGGTGCGCTCCTCGGTCGGCACGGGGATTCAAATCCAGATTCCGCAGTTTTTCGGGCCGGTGCCGATGCGGTTTGAACTGGCCAGTCCGATTACCAAAGACGACAAAGACAAAACCCAGGCGTTCAGTTTTTCGGTTGGCGCCTTGTTCTGAAAACAAAAGTCAAAAGATCAACGGTCAACGTATTGAATAAGAATGTTCTGACAGAAAGGATTGCAATGAAAACACGGACACTGATAGCAATGGCCGCAGCGGCGGTGATAACGGCGGGTGTTTTTCGCCAGGGTGCGCTTCAGGCCGATGCGCTGGCAGCGCCTAAAGTGGCGGTTGTGGATGTCACGCGCGTACTCGAAAACAGCAAAAAACATCAGGCCTGGAAAGACAAGATGGAAAAAGAACAGGAGCAGATGAAAGAGGAATTCAACGCGATGCGCAGCGAACTGGAATCGCTGGATCAGCAGCTTCGCCTGCTGCGTCGCGGCAGCGAGGATTATCTCCGATACAGCCGTCAGTTTGCCGAAAAAAAGGCCATACTCGAAGCGCGAAACGCCTTTTATGAAGACAAGGTAACCAACGAAATGCAGTCGTGGACCGAAGATCTGTATCGCACATTGCTGCTGATCATTGACCGTACCGCTCAGCAAAAGGGGATTGATCTGGTATTGGCCAAAGAACAATTGGACTTGCCGGCGCCGAGTCTGCGGGACTTTATGCTGACGATCAAAACCAAAAAAGTGCTGTACAACAGCCCCAAGCTGGACATCACCGCCGAGGTACTGGCGTCCCTGGACAATGAGAATTAGCGGCAGGATGAAAAACACATGCAGCATGCTTCATCGAAGATGATTGCGCTGGCGGATCTGGCCGACAGGCTCAGCGCGGTTCTTGTCGGCGGCGATGGGCGACGTCCCGTTACCGGGGTCAATACCATTCATGACGCCGGGCCAAATGAAATCTGTTTTCTGAGCGATGAGAAACATCGCGTCCGGCTTGCACAGACGCAGGCGGCCGCGGTGTTGGTCGGCCGGGAGATGGCCGACTGTCCGCTCGGACAGCTTGTCGTCGGCGATGTCAATAAGGCGCTGATCGCGGCCCAGCGGTTGTTTGAACCGACGCTGAAGGGCTTTTCCGGTATTGATCCGAGCGCGGTGGTCGATGCCACGGCGTCGGTTGATGCGTCCGCGGCCGTCGGGCCGTGTGCCGTTATCGGGGCGAATGTCAAAATCGGCCCGCAGACCGTCATCGGACCGGGCTGCGTCATCGGCGAAGGCACCGTCATCGGCGCCCGCTGTCGGCTGGACGCCAACGTGGTGGTTTATCATCGCTGCCGAGTCGGCAATGACTGCGTGATTCAGGCCAATGCGACAATCGGTTCGGTGGGTTTTGGTTATTCTTTTATTGATGGACAACACCAGTTAATTCCGCATAATGGCGGTGTTATCCTCGAAGACGGGGTGGAAATCGGGGCCGGCAGTTGCGTCGATCGGGCCAAGTTCGGCCATACCGTCATCGGCGCCGGGACAAAAATTGACAAT
>DSDR01000122.1 GCA_011048645.1 Phycisphaerales bacterium | reverse complement strand
GCCATAAAATAAAACAGCGGCACCGCCGTGCCGGCAATCAGGGCGACAAACAGCGGCCCGGCCAGCGGACGAAGTTTCAGGCCGCAGCCCTTGAGGATCGATCCGTCCGCAACCGCGACCATCACGACCAGCCACAACAGGTTCAACCAGGGGTTGTTCAGCCGAAAGACGATCTCCAGATACACGCCCACAAACGCAAGCTGTACCGACATTCGCACGATCGCCAGCGCCGCCTGTCCCAGGATGGGCAGCCGCGCCCACAGCAGCACGCCGAACGGAACGGCCAGCAGGCCGTACATCGCGACGATGCCCCACGCAGAGATGGATTCGGTGTTCATCGGGCGGCTCCATTAACAGCGGAAAGGTCAATCGTTTCCTCTGCCAGTTCGGCCAGCGACTGGTCATGGGAAATGAACAAAACCGTCCATTCCGGATGGTCGGCGAACATATCGATAAAACGCCGGCGGCTTCGGGCGTCCATTGCCGAGACCGGCTCATCCAGCAAAAAAATGGTGCGCTGGAGCAAAATCGCCAAAATCACCGCCAGCCGCTGTTTTTCGCCGCCGGACAGAGCGCCGGTGTCTTTATTCAAAATCTCTCGTGGCAAATAATAATACTCCAGCCAGTGATGCAAGCGGTCGATGTCGAAGCGAATGCCCGCGTTACGCCGATAAGCGAACGGTTCCTGCAGGCGTGCAAGAACGGGGCCGCTGCCCAAATCCGGCTCCTGCGCCAGATAGGCCAGTTTTTGCCGAATCGTCCAGACATTCTCGGCGTTGAGTTCCTGCCGGTCGATGCGAATGAGGCCGGAGAGATTCGGGACGAATCCCATCAGGCATTTGAATAGGGTGCTTTTGCCGCAGCCGCTCGGGCCGGCGATTCGCACCCGTCGGCCGTGCTCGATTCGCAGCGACAATCCCTGCCACAGGGTGATTTCATTGAAGGATACACTCAGGTTGTCAGTTTCTATGCAAGCCATTGATGACGTTATCCGAAGACGTTTCCTTTTTCGTCCACATACACATCGCACTGGGCCGACTGCAACAGCGTCAGCGCCTTGTGCAGCGCGTCGGTGTCGGGCAAACGAAACAGCTTCCCGCAGCGCGGGCAGCGCTTGCGTCGATCTGCATCCGCAATCGACAGTTCAAGGGCAATACTGCAATCGGGACATTTTGTCAACAGTCGCATAAACGCCTCAGATCGGGGTTTACCATCAAAAAAATTTGTACTCCGGATGCGTGTTTTTGACAAGTGATTTCTTCAAAAGCAGCGATTTTTCTCCGACTTGGGCGATTTTATCGGATAACTGTCGGCGCCGGGTGGTTGGCGGTTGAAGTCGAGCGGGCTATTGCGGTATAATAAACGGTGTGATGAAAGCAGCGACGTGATAACTCTGTTTTCGGGGGGTTCGTGATGAAAAAGTATGTTGTATGCCGTATCGTTGATTCGGCGCCGCCGACGGCGCCGGATAATGACAGCTCACATACGCCGGCGCCGTGCGGCGTTCAGCCGCCGGTGTTCAGAGCACTGGAAGGTTTGATTGATCGCGCCTATGGCCTTCGCACCGCCCAAGCGGCGATGTCCGGAATGGTGCTCAATAGGGTCGTGTGAGTGTCAGGTCGGACAAAAACAAAAAGGTTTTGGATTGTTGTGCGTCGTCCAAAACCTTTTTCGTATGAATAATCCCTTATTGATGAATCAGCCGTCCGTGGCTTTATATCCCCAAACGCCATAGATGTTCAGCCGCCGACAAAAACGCTTCCGGCGACTGGAGCGTGCCGTCAGCCAGCGCCCGGCGAGCCTGTTCGACTGCACTGCGATCTTGCGATTCAATTTTAGCCTGCTCGATGATTTGGTCGAAATGTTTGCTTATTTCCACTATCCGACCGGATTCGTCAGCAGCGTCGTTTTTATCGGTTCGTGCAGCAGGGTGAGTGCCCGTCGGCAGCGATGAAAGCAAATTGTTATAAGCGTTTATCTGCATTTTACAGCCATTTTTTTCACATATTCTATCTGTCAGTATTATTATCGAGGGCAGCTCGGAAATCTTAAGGCCGATTCAGTTTTTTTTACGGCGCCAAATAACGGCGTCTGTATTCGACGGTTCGCGGAACGCTGTTTTTGGGTAATTCCGGTAGAGTTTCAGAAACTTCATATGCAACAAAGCTCTCGAATGCACGAGGGCTGGTGACCAGAATCTGCCAATCCATCGGTTCATAACCGGTTCGCATTTGTTCACGGAAGTAGGTCTGCATCCGCCGTTCGACGGCCTTGTCGCTGCTGTCCCAGACATCCTCGAACGCCCAGAGCAGCCGTCCCGTGCGGGTATCCACCATTTTCAGGTTCAACCCGATCTGTAAATTCGGAAACGACATATAGCGGCGAATTTCCCCGAACAGGACCGCGTCCACGTTCAGCGCCTGTCGGGCCGCGGCCAGATCGTCGAGGGTATGTGAGTGCATATTGCCCAGCCGATGGGTTTGCCAGACGGGATCCGACCGCATGACCTTTTGCACGCTGAACAGGTGGCGTTTGCCCAGGGCGTCGGCCAGTGACTGTGTGAACGTTTCCGACACGTCGGTCCGCGGCGTCTGGTTGTCCAGTTCGAGCAGGGCGACCCGGCCGACTGCCGTAAAATCAGCCTGCGGATTGACATAAAAATGATCCGTTCGCGACGGGGCGGGATAAATAATCTCCCGACATCCCGCACAACAGACCGCTGCAAAAGCCGCGATAAATATCCACCGTTTCATTGGCATCGTCCCGTTCTGTGCCTGTTATTGTTCGGATGTTCTCATTGGTTCGGCGCCGAGAATCAGCAGGATTCGGCTTAGCGCTTCGAGCTGGGCTTTCTGAGCCTGACGCATTTCATTGCGAAAACCCAGCACATCGGCCTTCCACTTGTTCAGCTCGGCGTGCATTTCCTGAAGGAATTCATTGGCCTCGTTCAGTTCGTTTCGCGTTCGTTCGAGGTCGGCTTTGGC
>DSDR01000116.1 GCA_011048645.1 Phycisphaerales bacterium | reverse complement strand
GGCGGCCCGCGACGACCGCGGACGTCTGCTGATCAGCCCGAACCATTGGGCGTATTTACGCATCAGCGAGGGGTGCGACCGAAAATGTTCGTTTTGTACGATCCCCGCTATCCGCGGCCGATTCCGGAGCAAGCCGATGGAACTGGTTGTGAAGGAAGCCCTGGAACTGGTTGAAAACGGGGCGGTCGAACTGAGTTTGATCGCACAGGACAGCAATTATTACGGGCGCGACCTGAAAATGAAAAACGGCCTGGTTCAGCTCATTTCAGAGCTGGAAAAACTCGAATCGCTCCGCTGGATTCGACTGATGTATTTGTATCCGTCCGGGATTGATGAAGCCCTGCTGGAGGCGATGGCGCAGAGCCAAAAGGTCGTTCATTACGCAGACATTCCGGTTCAGCACATCAACAATCGAATTCTCAAATCGATGCGCCGAGCGGACACAAAGGAAAACAATCTCCGTCTGATTGAACGGCTGCGAACGCTGATGCCCGATGTGGTTCTGCGAACAACGATCATCGTCGGCTATCCGGGCGAAACGGAAGCGGAATTTGAAGAACTGCTGGAGTTTGTCCGTCGGGTCAAGTTTGATGCGCTGGGATGTTTTCCGTTTTACGCCGAGTCGGGCACGCCCGCGGCCGAGTTGCCCGATCAGGCGCCTGAGCACATCAAGCAGCAGCGCGTGGACCGATTGATGCAAACTCAACAGGAGATCGTATTTGCCAAAATGAACGCGCGAACCGGAGACGAATTAACGGTACTGGTCGATGAAAAGGGTCCCGATGGGGCAGTCGGGCGTTACTACGGCCAGGCTCCGCACATCGACAGCGTCTGCCTGATAGACGCCTGCGACGATCCGTCGGGTACATTCATCAAAACCCGCATCACCGGACGCGACGGATATGATTTTACAGTGGAAAAAATATGACCGACAACAGCGCGGCACAGCAGCGCGGCGGCGCAAGCCGCCCGATAGGGGATGTGGATGGATGAAGCGTTTTTCAAGACGCAACATTACCCGGCCGCTGGCGCGGCTCGGCTATTGTATGACGCGGCACAATAGCGAGGCGGCGCGAGCCGCCCGATGAGAGACGCAACGCCGTGGGTAACGCAATCCGGCTCACTGGCGCCGCTCGGCTGGTGCACGATGAATCAATGACCATAGGATCTATGATGAATGCGAAGACAATGGACAATAAACCTGAAAAAGGCATCATTCGGCATATCCCCAATGCCCTGACGGTCGGCAGACTGTTTTTGACGCTGATCTTTCTGGGGATGATTTTGTATGCGCCGAAACTGGAGCAGGACAAACCCGCCGCCTTTTTGATGGGAGCGTTTATCTTGTTTGTGGTGGCCGGCCTGACGGATATTGTCGATGGCTATCTGGCACGAAAATATGAGGTCACCAGCCGGTTTGGTCGAACGGTGGACCCGCTGGCTGATAAGATCCTGGTCTGCGGGACGTTTTTTTGTTTTGCGATGGTCGCCCAGCCGCGTCTGGCCGGTTTCGGGTTTTCCGAGACGACGCTTCATGTGATTCGCTGGGGGACGGCGGTCATCCTTTTTGCGCGAGAGGTGGCGGTGCAGACGCTGCGGCACATCGCCGAGTCGCACGGCGTCAACTTCGGTGCGGTGGTCTATGGCAAAATCAAGATGTTCCTGCAATCATTCGGGATCGGCACGGTGCTGATCGGCTGGGCGTTTGTCTCGCGCCCGTGGGGCGATTGGTTTACGTTGGTCACGTATTTTTTGATGGTCGTCGCGACCGTTTTATCCGGAATTCAAGCGCTCCGACGAGTCCGACACTGATGGTGATGCAACAATAAAAAAGGCCGGTTCTCAGTGAACCGGCCTTTTTTCTGTTAAGGCACTCAATGAAATGCTTAGACTTAGAAGCCCAAACTGTAGGTCAATCCGCAGAACAGATAATCCTTTTTGTTGTTATTCAGTGTGCGAGTGAACATATTCTGGAAATACACCGCAGGCGTCAGTGTGCCGCCGGTCATGGGGCACTGCATATCCGCTTTCAGACCCCACAGCATATGCGTCCAGCCATTGATGACGCTTTTGTCCATAACGCCGTCGTTATAGACAATGTCCCATGAGAAGGTCATCGGAACATCGGGCACCTCATTCAGCGTAAAGTTGTAGTCCGCACCGAGTTGAACGATGCTGCCGCTGGCAAAGCTCAGAGGCGTACCATCAGGAGCGGTGCTTCTGCCGCCGCGGGCCTGCCACAGATAGTAGTAGTTCACATGAGGAACCAAGCCGGCGCCGACGAGGTTCGGCATATCCATCTCCAGGAACACTTCCTGATAGTCCACACCCTCTGACGGCATATCGATCAAATCATAGTACCGCCATCCGAGCGTGTAGTCGGTCTTCAGGGCGTCGCCTTCCAGCACACTGCCGCCATAGTACAGCGTGTACTGATATTCCGTGGCGTTAACGGTGCCGGCATTGTGACCGTAAGCGGCTGCCAGATTCGCACCGAATCCGCCGCCCAGATCAAAATCAACGCTGGGCCGCCAGACCGGCGAGCTGCCCATTTTGTTGTAGCCCCGCCAGATGTACCGGCTCATGTATTCGACGTCCACCGTGACGCCGACATCCGTGCCGAACACATCTACGGCGCTTGCTGCGGGAACCAATCCACACAGTACCACCATTGCTAACATCTTCTTCATTTTCGATCTCCTTTCAAAAACAGTGTTTTTTCCTTACGTTTTGCCGTCGTTTACTAACCGTTTTCTTGTCAGGCCTTAACAATATACTCACTGTAAGTGTATCGGCATACGAACGGAAATCAACCAAAAAATTTTTCTTTTTTTGTGGAATGGCGGTCAATTTTTACCCGATTTTTGCCGATTTTGCTTTAGATACGACCAATCAAGTAAATTTGTTCACATCGTGAGCGATTCTTTCTGCGGAGAAAACAGCTCTCAGGCCTGCCCGACCAGATAAAAACTGCCCGTGACGCAGATTAAATC
>DSDR01000278.1 GCA_011048645.1 Phycisphaerales bacterium | reverse complement strand
ATTCAGGAACGTACGTTTGAGTTTTCATGCAGGATTTTAAGACTTTATCGGTATATGCTCAAGCAAAGCCAGACAAATGATGTTTTCTGTCGCCAGCTTGTCAGGGCCGGCGCCTCTATCGGCGCCAATCTTGAAGAGGCGACTGCCGCGCAGAGTCGAGCAGATTTTATTTCAAAGTGTAACATCGCATTAAAAGAGGCACGAGAAACACATTACTGGCTTCGTCTTTTTCGAGAAACAGAGATGCTGCCTGCATCATGTTTTGAAAATTTGATCGAAGAATCGAACGAGATATTGTCTGTTCTGACGGCGATTGTTAAAAACACCCGCATCAATTCAAAAACATAACTGAATTCTCAATTCTCAATTCTCAATTTTCAATTCATATGAACCTGTCTTATTCAGATTTGAATTCTGCGGCCGCTCACTACGGCAGTCCGTTTTATGTGATTGATCGGGCGCGGTTTGAGTGCAATTTTGACGCATTGACGGCGGCGTTCGGGTCGCGGTATCGTCCGTTTGTTCTGGCGTATTCGTACAAGACCAATTATGTGCCTTATCTGTGCCGTTTCGTTCGCGACAGGGGCGGCTGGGCGGAGGTGGTCTCGCGGATGGAGTATGACCTGGCGCTGAAGATCGGCTGCGATCCGTGTCGGATTATCTTCAACGGGCCGGTCAAGCGGCGCGAGGATCTTGAGTTGGCGCTGGCCGGCGGCAGTGTGGTGAATCTGGATTCGCAGGCGGAATTTGAGGCGGTGCTAAGGTATGCCGCGGCGCATCCGACGCAGACGGTCAAGGTGGGGCTGCGCGTGAATATCGCCCTGTCCGACGAGGCCGGCCGGTCGCATATTCAGAATCGGCTGAAGGTCGGTCGGTTCGGTTTTGATCCGGCGGCGATTGCCGCGGCGGCGCGAACCTTGCAGGGGGAAAAAAATATCCGCATCGCCGCGCTGCACGGGCATACGTCCACGAGCGACAGCAGCGTGTGGTGCTTTCAGACGATTACCGAGACGCTGGTGCATCTGGCCGAGCGGCTGTTTCCGACATCGGTCGAGGCCATCAATGTCGGCGGGGGGATGTTCGGGATCATTGAGCCGGAACATCGGTGGTGTGAGGCGCCGTCGTTTAGCGAGTATGCCGAGACGGTGTGCGGGGTATTGAACCGCAGCGAGTGGGTGCGGCAGAGCCGGCCGGCGCTGGTGATTGAGCCGGGAGTGGCGATGGTCGCCAATGCGATGAGCTTTGTGACGCGGGTGGTCAGCGTTAAGCAGGTGCGAGACAAGACGTTTGTGACGGTGGACGGCAGTGCGCTGAACAGCAAGCCGACGTTTCACGCGATCAATCCGCCGTTCGAGATTCTTTCGGGGTCCGGTGCATCCGGCTCGGAGCAAACGTTTGATGTGGTCGGTTCGACGTGTATGGAAAAGGATATTCTTCTGCGCGAGGTGTCGGCGCCGCTGCCGTCGGCGGGCGATTTTATTCGGCTCAATCGTGTGGGGGCTTATACGCTTGTGCTGACGCCGCCGTTTATTCATCCGGCGCCGGCGGTGCTGGCGCAGGAAGGCGATCGGGTGATTTGTGTCCGCCGCCGTCAAACCCTGGACGATTTGTTTTCGTGTTATACGTTTGATTTTGACGCTGTATGAATCTGAAGGGAATGGCTATGTCAATGTCTGATGTAACGATTCTCGGCGACCGGGTGCGGCTGCGGCCGCTGCGGGAAGCGGATCTGCCGCTGCGGGTGCGGTGGTATAATGATCCGGACGTGCGAAAGACGCTGACGGTGACCGAGCGGTTTGAGCTGGATAAGACCCGCCGCTGGTTTCGGGCGATTCAGTCCGACCCTCGTCGGGTGGATTTTTTTGTCGAGTCGGCCGACGGTGCGCCGATGGGGGTGACCGGGCTGCTGCATAGGGACGCTGTTCATGCAACGGCGGAATGTTTTTGCGTGATCGGGGAGAAGGGCTTCTGGGGCGGCGGTCTGGGGACGGAGATTCATTCGGTGCTGCTGGCGTGGGCGTTTGAGCGTTTGCAGCTTGAAAAAATCTGGGCGATCATTCGGACGAATAATCCGGCGATATTCAGGGTGGTTCAGAAGCTTGGGTTTCAGATTGAAGGAACGCTTCGCAGGGAGTTGCGGCTGGAAGGACAGCGGCAGGATGTCTATCGCATCGGATTATTACGTGAGGAGTTTGTCCCGACGCATTCGCGTTATGAAGTGATTGAATAATTGGTGTTTATTGGTATCTGAAAATACAGACAAGAGGAATAGAGCATTGAAGATTGAAACGACAGTTGTTCTGGGGGCCAGCGGGACGGTCGGCAGTCTGGTCGGCGGGATTTTGGCTCAAAACGGGATTAAGGTGTATTTTCTCAGTCGCAGCGCAGCGCGTTCGCAAAAAGGCCTTGAAAGGGCCATGGCGCAGGCGCGTTCGGAAGTGATCGCAAAACAGGTGGTTTGCGGGGATTATGAGACGCTTTTGGAACAGGCGTGCGGCGAGGCGGACTGGGTTCTTGAATGTGTGGCCGAGGATATGGATGTTAAGCGGCGGATGTATGAGCAGGTGGATCGGTTTCGTCGCGACGGTTCGATTGTCAGCTCGGTCACGTCCAGTCTGGTTCTGGAGGCCTTGTCCGAAGGGCAAAGCGATGATTTTCGGCGGCATTTTCTCTCGACGCATTTTTACAATCCTCCGTCCCGGATGCTGGCGTGCGAGCTGTGCGGCCAGAGCCGGACGGATCCGGCGGTGACGGCGTTTATGGCCGAGTTTCTGGCCAAACGGCTGCGGCGGGTGGTGATTCCGGTCAAACCGACGGCTGGGTTTGCGGGTAACCGTATCGCTTTTGTCCTGTTTGCGCGGATTACCGAACTGGCGGCGCAACACGGCGTAGAGATGATGGATTACTTGATCGGGCCTTATACGGGCCGGATTATGGCGCCGCTGGCGACGCTGGATTTGGTGGGGCTGGATATTCACGCGGCGATTATTCGCAGTTT
>DSDR01000272.1 GCA_011048645.1 Phycisphaerales bacterium | reverse complement strand
CGACACCCCCGGCGTTGCGTCTCATCGGGCGGCTTGCGCCGCCGCGCTATTGTCGCCGGATCATATACAATAGCCGAGCCGCGCGAGCGGCCGTATAGCGACACCCACGGTACTGCATCCCATCGGGCGGCTTGCGCCGCCGCGCTATTGTCGCCGGATCATATACAATAGCCGAGCCGCGCGAGCGGCCGGATAGTGACACCCACGGTACTGCATCCCATCGGGCGGCTTGCGCCGCCGCGCTATTGTCGTCGAATTACATATCACCAGCCGAGCCGCGCGAGCGGCCGGATAGCGACACCCACGGTACTGCATCCCATCGGGCGGCTTGCGCCGCCGCGCTATTGTCGCCGGATCATATACAATAGCCGAGCCGCGCGAGCGGCCGGATAGCGACACCCACGGTGTTGCGTCTCATCGGGCGGCTTGCGCCGCCGCGCTGTTGCGCCGCGCTGTTGTGCCGCATTTTTATGCCGTGCCAATGTAAATTTTATCTATTTTGACAAATCTTTGTTAATTTACGTTCTTTTATGGTCGAAACACCGTCAGTAATAAACCATATATCACAGGATTTTAGGAGATTTGACCATGGATTGCGTAATGGAACGACGGCGGGAAGCAAGATTGCGTTACAGTTGGCCCATCTGGTTTGCGGAGGATTATGACGACATCCTTACCCAGGGACAGATGGTCGATCTGTCCAGCAGCGGCGCGGCGTTTACCTGTTACGCAGATCGCTGTCCCGGCCGCGGTGAGCACATCACCGCCCGTTTCAGCGTCCCGGCATCCGAGACAGCGGACTCCTTTGATCTGAAGAACTTCATCCGCGACGGCAAAATCTGCCGGATTGATGAGCTGGGGCCGCATATTCGCCGCGTGGCGTTTCAGTTTTGCGAGCCGCTGCCCTTCAAACCCGCCGAGCAAAACGCAGAGTCGGAATTGATGTCCGTCTGAGTCCATTAAACAGGACACTGTCCAGGCCCGGCCGGTTTTTTTACCGTCGGGCTTTTTTTGTTGACCTCCTGGCCGGCGGCGTTAGTATATAACGGTATGTTGGAAAAAGGACTTGTACAGGTTTATACCGGCCGAGGCAAAGGCAAAACCACCGCCGCGCTCGGACTGTCGCTGCGTGCGGCAGGGCACGGCGCAAATGTCCTGATTTATCAATTTCTCAAACCTGCTGAATTGGCCGTCGGCGAACGCAGCTTTCTCCAGGCCGGTACCATTGAAGGCATTACCCTGCGAACGCTGGATGAACCGTGGGATATGTTTGAATCCATGGGCGACCAGCAGGCCCTGGCACGGGTGCGAAAGGCGATTTCCGAAGCCCTGAAGGAACTGGAGACCGCCGCTCACGAGAAATATTACGATGTCATCGTGCTGGACGAGATTGTCTTCTGCCTCGAACACAAGCTGGCGTCGATGGACGACATCCGCTGTCTGATCGAGAACCGCGACCCGCATGTCGAGCTGGTGCTGACCGGACGGGGCGCGTCGCAGGAACTGATGGATATGGCCGATCTGGTCACTGAGATGCGCTCGATCAAACACCCCTTCGACGACGGCGCAGCGGCCCGCAAAGGCATCGAGTACTAATTCAGCGTTTTTTTGATGCGGATACCGTCGCCGTAATCCTCCAGTTCATGCAGCCGAGCACGGGATTGCGGACTCATCGTCGGCCGATGACACACCAGCATCAGCCGTCCGTCAAAGGTCTTGAAAATCATCCCATGTCCGCTGTCGTCGGTCAGCAGCGGCTCGGCCTGACGCCACGGCCCGGCCAGCCGACCGGACAGCGAATAGGCGACTGTCTGGGCGTAGGCGCTGTTTTCCTGCCAACTGGACCAAATCATCAGCAACTTTCCGGTTCGGGTTCGATAGAAAAATGGCCCGTCGGTCACAAAGGTCCGCGGCGGGTCGTCCGGCTTGGCCTGCCATGGCGAAATCCACGGCGCATCCGAGCCGCGAAACAGCAAAATCGGTTCCCCGACCGAGACGGACAAATCCGGCGAAAGCCGCACTGCACTGATCGTGCCGTCGGTCTCCTGAATCCACTCATGGCAATAGACCATCCAGGGCACGCCGTCCTCGACATACAGCGTGCCGTCCAGCGTCATCAAACCGTCCGGCGTACTCGGTTTGTCGGCCATTGCCTTGAACGGCCCGTCCGGGCGGTCGCTGACAAAGACCTGCGTGGCACGCATATGCGTCACACGCGGGGTTTGGGGCGGTTCAGTGTAAACTTTGTCCCGATTGTGCAGCGTCACAAACAGATAATACTTGTCTTTATACTGATGCACTTCCGGCGCCCAGGCCCCATGAGCGGGATTGGCCCAGCCGTCTTTGGGGACTTCAAAGACCACCTTGGGGCCAAACCACGTCTGGAGGTCCTTGCTGGTATAGGCCACGACGCCGGCCTGTCCCCGCGGCAGCGCGCCGGAGGTCACGCTCGTGTAAAGATAATAGGTTTGGTTTTTGCTGTCTGCGAGGATGAATGGATCGTGTGCTCGAAACGCCTCCAGTGGTCGGCCTTCGTCGCCGTGCACCGGGCCAATCAGCATCTGCACGGCAAACAGCACAACAGCAACACCATATAAACCGTCTCTTGACATTGTTTGTCCTTTCATTTCGAGAGGATGATTCCGGTGGCTTTTTAAGCAATCTGCACTGTACCTCAAACGCCGAAAAACCGCAATATATTGGACAAATTTTCAAAAAAACTGCAATATTTCGACATCCCTGGCGTTCACATTCTTTGAAAAGAGATTGATGATCGCCAACCTATTCCCTCAGCGGGTTGCGGGCGCTGGTCGCCTGCGACCCGTCTTTTTTGACTTCATAGAATATACCCATAATACCCGGTGTTTGTTTGGGTTCGAATTGGCTGTGTTTGGACGAAATTTGCGGTTGAGTTTGGCGTTCATTGGGGTATAGTGGGGGCAGATTGGGATCATCGAACAGTATGACATCCTCAAACCACATGGAGACGCGATATGAACT
>DSDR01000171.1 GCA_011048645.1 Phycisphaerales bacterium | reverse complement strand
TACCGTCTGCGTCGTTAGCGTCGCCGCCAGCGGCAGATACCCGCCGGTGATGCCCTTGGCCAGACACATCAGATCGGGCCTGACCGCCTCCTGTTCGCAGGCAAACATCGTGCCCGTGCGGCCGAACCCCGTGGCCACCTCATCGACAATGAGCAGCACGCCATACTGTCGTGCCAACTGCTCGATGCCTTTTAAGAACCCTTTGGGATGTACCAGAATACCGGCGGCGCCCTGCACCAGCGGCTCCAGCACAATTGCGGCGATTTGCCCCGCATGGGCCTTCAGCAGCGATTCGGCCATTTCGAGGCTGTGTGCGGCGCACTGTTCGGGCGTGCCGTCAAAACGATACGGATGCGGGCTGGGCACAAAGTGCGTCTCAAACAGCAGCGACTTAAAGATGCCGTGGAACAAGTCCATCCCGCCGACGCTGACCGAGCCGACTGTGTCGCCGTGATAGGCCTGGCGCACGGCGATAAACCGTGTGCGTGTTTTTTGCCCGATGTTCTGCCAGTATTGATATGCCATCTTGAGTGCGATTTCGACGCTGGTTGCGCCGCTGTCGGAGTAAAAGACCTTCTCCAGTCCTGCCGGGGCGATCTGGACAAGCCGCTCGGCTAGCTCGGCCGCGCGCGTCTGGGCCAGTCCCAGCAGGGTGCTGTGAGCGATTTTGTCCAGTTGTGCGCGAATGGCCGCATCAATCGCCGCGACGCGATGGCCGTGCACATTGCACCACAGGCTGCTGACCCCGTCGATATAACGGCGGCCTTCGGTGTCGATTAAATAAAACCCTTCGCCGCGATCAATTACGACTGGCTCGCCGTCCAGCCAGTCGGCCATCTGCGTAAACGGATGCCAAAGATACTGTTTATCCAGTTCGATCCAATGTTGTGTTGTGTTGTTCATCTTGCCGGTGTGATTCAAGGTCAATGCTCATTTGTGACCGAGGTGAGCGTCAGTTTGCCCAGTTTGACTCCTTTAAGACTGGCCATTTTGTCAGCCAAATGGCGGATTTCCTGCACCGCCCCTTTGAGAATAATCACTTCAAGGCAATGATGATGATCCAAATGCACGTGGACCGAGGCAATGACCTGAAGCAAATGGGTGTGCTGAAGCTGTATCAACTGCTCGGCCAGCTTCGAGGCGTGATGGTCATACACCAGAAACACCCCGCCGATGCCTTGTGCGCGCGGCGATTCAAGGGCCGCTTCGCTCAGGGCCATTCGAATCAAATCCCGAATCGCCTCGGAGCGGTTCGCATAGCCTTTGACGCGAATCATTTTGTCAAACTCCGCCAGAAGAGGCTTGTCCAGCGAGACGCCCACTCGTTCCAAATTGCTCATAACATCCTGTTTAGGAAAAGGTTATAATTTTATATCGACAATCCAATAACCGCGATGTAACCTGCCTCAATAGGCGTATTATGCGGCTTGTTTGACCGGTTGTAAACCGATTTTCACGAACGAACGTTGAAAATCAACAAAACCGACTTGACAGTGCGACATGAATTCTTTAAAGTAATGAGTCGTAGCAAAATTTTGGAAAACGTATGCGCAATTTGGGTAAATATCTTTTGTGAGAAAGGCGGACGGCGTATGAAAAGCGGAATATTTGTTTTTGGTTTGATTTTGTCTGTTTTCTGTGGACAGGCCGCGGCTGAGCCAACCCTTGCCGAGGTCACCCATTGGCAGCTTCAGGCGGTCGATGAAAACGGCATCGGTACCTATACGGCCACGGATAAGGTCGCCATTACGGGCATTATTCTCAATAATCCTGAAGAGATGCTCGATCCGACGCCGTCCGATGTGGGGATGGGCGGCCAGTGGCAAATCTTCATTCAGGGCGAAACCGACCCCAACGGCCTGCCCGACCACGCCGGTACCGCCGTTTGGTTTGGCCAAAATTACAGCAACGTCTCCAGCTCCGACGACTATACCGACGCGGAACTGCTTGAAGAACTGTATCGTATCAATCGCGATCCGAACAGCGGGTATGTCTTTCAGGCCGGCGACCGCGTGAAAGTCACGGGGTATTACAAATTTTTCAAGGGAAAGATTAACATCAACGAACAGCATGAGAAAGATCCGCAGTTTGACTTCACGATCGAGCTGCTCCAGCCGGCCGTCGGACTGCCGACCCCCGAAGTCATCACGCTGGATGAACTGAAAGATGAATTCGACAACTATATTTTTGACCCGAACCGATTGACCGGCCCGGAGTATTATCAGGCGCGGCGGGTCCGACTGAACAATGTGACAATTATCGACCCGGAAAACTGGAAGCCCAACGGCGAAATCACCGTGATGGACGAAAACGGCCTGACGTTTCCGGTCAAACTGGGCATCGGTCGAGGCTTTGGACGCTATGCCTGTCCGGACGGGCCGATTGATGTTATCGGGATAATGAATCAGGAAAGCGCCCAGTTTTTTCCCTGCATTGACGGGTATCATCTCTGGGTGGTCAACTACGACGGCAACGGGCGGGCGCTGACCGACCGCGGACGGCCGCGCGGCAATCTGCCCGGCGACGTCAACGGCGATTACCGTGTGGATTTGCTCGACGTGGCCGAGTTGGCCTCTGACTGGCTGCTCGAGCGGGCCGGCCTGACGCCGCTGCCGATTGCGGAGTAAGATGAAAGCGAACCTTAAAAAAGCGTTCACACTGATTGAACTGCTGGTCGTGATTGCGATTGTCGCGGCGCTGCTGGCGATTGTGACCCCGACCCTGCGCCGAGCGCAGCAGCAGGCGACGATTGTCGCCGTCAACGCCGATCTGCGTCAGATTGCCCTTGCGCTGAACGCCTATCATCTGGATCACAACGCCTATCCGCCCACCCGCGAGGATTGCCACACCGGTTCGCTCGAATACCATCTGTTTCAGCTTCCGGACGAACTGGCCGCCGGACATTATCTGCCGGGTACAAGCCTCACCGAACCGATGTCCGCACTGATGGAAGATCGCTTTCATCCGGGCCGGACGTATAAGTATCGCGCTGTCGGTCAGTGCATTCGCG
>DSDR01000341.1 GCA_011048645.1 Phycisphaerales bacterium | reverse complement strand
GGCGCGATGTCGCCGAACGCCCCAATGTGCCATTCAGGTTCGAGGGACGCCAACCCGGCCTGACAGACGGCTATGGCTTTGGGCCGCGGCGATTTGAAGGCGACGATGAAACACTGCAAAGACCCGCCCCTGGATTTTGGCAAGAGGACGAACCGATGCAGCGTCCCGGACGCGGCCGCCTGCCGGCTGAACTGCAAGATCAACGACGCGATGAGGACAGGCGCATCGAACAGCCGGCACGCCCCCGGCTCGGCAGAAATGCTCCCTAACAACTGAATAGATACCTTGATAGGCCCGGGATATGTTTCCTGTTTGCTTTTTCATCGGCACCTGCGTACACTGAAAGCATGCTTGCAGAACCGTTTCAATTCGCTTCAGCAGTCCAGCAGGCCCGGCACTCCGGCGGTTTGGCGGCGCCGCGACTGTTCAGCCTGCGGCGTCACGGCAACCAGGAAACGCTTTGCCCTGCCGATTCCGAGGACATCCGGGACACGCGAAACGGCGACCCCGAAGCCTATCGACGTCTGATTGAACGTCATCAATCCGCAGTCGGCAAACTGCTGTGGCGTTTTACGCGAGACCGAAACGACCACGAAGAACTGGTACAGCAGGTATTTGTCGAGGTCTATATGAGCCTGGACAACTATGCCGGAAAGGCGCCGTTTGAACACTGGCTGGCTCGTATCGCAACACGTGTAGGCTATCGATTCTGGAATCGCCATAAACGCACGCGAACCGTTGCGGTACCCGATGAACAATGGAATCAGCTCGTTCAGACGCAAAACGACTCAATGGACAGTAGTGAAGCGGCTGAACTGGTTCACCGGCTTTTGGCGCAACTGCCGCCGCGTGATCGACTGATCTTGACCCTGCGGTACCTGGAGCAGTGTGATATTGCTCAGACCGCTTATCGGCTCGGCTGGACCCAAACGCGCGTTCGCGTGCAGGCACATCGGGCGATTCAAAAATTGAAAAAAATAGTGGCAGACAATCATATTGAGCTGGAATTATGAGACCTGTAAAACTGAACAATCTGTTTGAAGCGGCTCGGCAGGAAACCGCCCCCGCGGTGGATGTTGCGGACTCGGTGCTGGCTCATCTGACCGCATCGCGACGGTCGGCGACCGCGATGATCAACCGTTCGCTGATGTGGTTCTCGATGGCCTCTTCGGCAGCGGCGGCGGGCATTGTCCTGGCGGTTTTTTTTACAATGAGCCGACATACCAGCTCCGTCAATGAAATCATCAATCTGGTTGCATGGGTTGCTCAATGAGTACGCATGAACAGACTTACGTTCCGCGTCAGGCCTATGACCTGCTCAAGTCGATTCTGCTGGGACTGGTGATCCTGGCGGCGGGAGTCGTGATCGGTTCGGGATTGACGTTTCTGGTCCTTTCTCAGCAACGAGAGCGCGTCCGTCAGGAACCGGAGATTTTCGCCGAACATCTTCTGGGCCGACTTGGACGCGAGTTAAATCTTTCTGCCCAACAGCGAGAACAACTCAACCCCATCCTTCGTGAGCACTTCAAAACACTTCACGACATTCGCGCGTCCGTACGTCCCCGGATTGTCAGTCAGCTTGAAGAGCTTGACCGCGAAATCATGTCGGTTCTTGATGAGCATCAAAAGACGCTCTGGCAGCAGCAAGTCCGGCGTCTTGAAGACCATTTTCCGACTTTCCGTGGTCCCGGTCGCGGTATGGGTCCCGGACCGCAAGACGGCCGCGGACCTGCCCAGAGAGAGCCGCAAGAACGACGCGGACCGGGGATGCGCCCCGGCGGCATGGGACAGGGGCAGGGTCAGGGGCAACGGCAGCCATCCGGCATGGGAATGCGCCGCGGCGAACAGCCGGAACCGAATGATCCTCGCCCGACGCCGCCCGATGCGCTGGAATTTTAATAACCGAATCCTGCGCCGGCTACTTGTGCTGTGTGGTTAAAAAGTCGATGATTTCAGCCCAGATTGATTGATACAGGGCAAGATTCTCAAAGAAACCTTCGTTGTGGGCGCCCTTCAGTTCGAAAAACCGTTTGGGGTCATGGCCAGCCTCATAGATCCGGCGGCCCATATCAAAGGGAATCATTTCATCATCAGGGCTGTGGATGACAACGACGGGGCAGGCGACGGTTTGAACGGCGTCTTTGGTGTTGTAAGCATAACGGGCAAACCACCGCACCGGCAGCCAGGGATAATAGTGCGAACCGATGTCCACGAATGAGGTAAAGGCGCTTTCGATGACCAGAGCGGCCGGCGGTTTTTCGGTTAGTCGTGCCACCGCCTGGGCCGCGACCGCCCCGCCGAGTGAACGACCGAACCAAAGGATAGACTCCGAGGGGATTTGTTGGTCTTCGGTCAGCCAGCGGTACGCGGCCAGCGCATCAACAAGGGTGCCTTCTTCGGTGGGCCTGCCAGTGCTTTGACCGTAGCCGCGGTAGTCAAAAATCAGGCAATTCAGTCCCAACTCGTGAAAAATCGCCAGGGTATCGAGACGATGGCCGATGTTGCCGGCATTGCCGTGGCAAAACAGAATCGTCCATTCGGCGTTTTGGGCGGGCAGATACCAAGCCGCAAGATGCTCGCCGTCGGGTGTGGCAATGCGCACGTCTTCAAAGTCCAGCCCGATGTCAGCGGGGGTTGATTCGACTTGACGCCATGGGATGTAAAGAAGTTTATGCTGAAACACAAACAGCAAAATCGCCAATGTCAGATAGACCGCCAGCGCAAGGCCGCCTATGAACCCGATCGTCGTCATCACTGACCCTTTCCGCAGCCGCTGCCAAACAAGCCAGGCGAGCATTGCCGCGATCAACAGCCACAAGATTGTCCGAACCATCTCAAAATCCCTTTTCTGTATCGCCAATTTGCCCCATTGTAGTGTACCGCTGTCGCCATCGCAAGGCATAAGATAAGACGTAATGCCGAGGGTGTCGCTATCCGGCCGCTGGCGCGGCTCGGCTGTTGGTATATGATCCGACGACAACAGCGCGCGACGGCGCAAGCCGCCCGATAAGACGTAATGTCGTGGGTATCGC
>DSDR01000143.1 GCA_011048645.1 Phycisphaerales bacterium | reverse complement strand
CGGTTCGTGACCGCAGGAATCGGCGTACGCCTGATTGACGCGAACAAAGTTAAATTCCCTATCGAACATGACCAGCGGTGTAATGGTATTCGAAAAAAAGGCGTCCAGGTCCCTTGACTGCTTGTGAAGAACCTTTTCCGTCAGTTTTCGCCGGGCGATTTCCTCTTCAAGCCATTCAACGGTACGCGCCCACTCGGCGGTCCTTTGCCTGACGTGCCGATCAAGTTCCTCGTGCGACTTTCGAAGCGACGATTCCATATGTTTTTGCTCGGTCATATCGTAAAGAATCGTCAGCTTTGAGATGCGCCCGTCCGAATTGACCAAGGGGGCCTCAAAACAGTCATAAACCCTGGCCGTTTGGGGACATTTCATTTCCCCTCTGACCGTCTTGCCGCCCACGACGTCCTCCAACTTGCACCAGGGACACGGCTCAGTGCGGCCGTACAGATAGGCGTAACACGTGATGCCCGGCGATACCGGGCCATGTTCGTTGACAATAGCGGCGTTGACGTATTCCACCTCGTAGAGCGCGCCGACCACATAGATCCTGTCTTTCATGGAATCCAAAATAGAAATCAGACGTTCCCGCTCTAAAGCAGTATTTATGTGTTCAGCCACCTTAACGTCTCCACTGAATCAAAGACAGCCCGCTGCTGTTTCGAAAATTCGTCGCGAACCATAGTAACCCCCCGCCACTTGAAAGTAAATACAAAAGCACACCCGACAGCAGATCAGCAGGGCGACCTGAAAGCTCCCTGCGGCGGCAATAAGAGAATTACGGTGCGCATCGCTTTTGGTCGATGTGCCCAATGAGCGGCGTTTTATTCTTTTATGGCCAGTGGGCTGTCTTTACAGGCCCTGAAGCCACAATCGGGCAAAAATCAGCAGATCCTGATAATTGACGACGCCATCGCCGTTAAGATCGACCCCCGCG
This sequence comes from Phycisphaerales bacterium, assembly GCA_011048645.1. Classification (GTDB taxonomy): domain Bacteria; phylum Planctomycetota; class Phycisphaerae; order Sedimentisphaerales; family Anaerohalosphaeraceae; genus T3Sed10-213. The sequence continues at coordinate 2,111 of DSDR01000143.1, read as the reverse complement.
CATTGATCCTCGCCGCACTCATCTGCCAGCCACCACTGTGCAAAATACGCCAGGTCCTCCATATGGACGCCGTGCGGACACACAAAATCGGCGGCGGGGATTTGCCATTGCAGCCGGGGGTAATCGGTCCCCTCGCAGAGCGTCCAGACGTTTTGAAAATCCCATCCCGCCTCGGTGTAAAGGCTCTGGGTTTGCATCTGAGCTGTGGTTTTCCCCTCGCCGCCGCCGTTGGACATCGTGCCGGTCGTTTCAATATCCCAAAAACAGCCCATAATGACGCCTTCCCAGTTGATACCCGCCATACCGCCGACTTCTGATATGCCCGTTGTTTCGCCGACGGAGTAACAATGAACCACTTGCCCTTTATCATTGGCGCCGAGCAATCCGCCGACAAAATTTTGTCCGTTGACCGTGCCCAACGCATAGCAGGCGGTGATGGCGTCGCCCAGATTGTATCCCGCCACGCCGCCGACATAGTCGCTGGCACTGACCACGGTCGCATCCGTAAAGCAGGCGGTAATTGCGCCGCCGATATTGCTTCCGGCCAGGCCGCCGGTGTCCCAGTAGTGCCCGCGGACGGACCCGGTTACATAACAGGAACGGATGGCGCCGTGATTGCGTCCGACCAGGCCGCCGACCGCTTCGTGTCCCTGAACATCCACGTTGACAATCCCCAGATTCTTGATTTGTCCGCCGGCGCCGATGTATCCGAACGGCCCGACAAAGTTCTCATTGTTCAGCGCGAGGGTCAGGTTATGCAGCTTATGGTGGTTTCCATCAAAGGCGCCGTTAAAACGGATGGTGTTGTTGCCCACAGGCATGGGGGTTATCTCTGACAGATCAATATCATTTGTCAGAACAAACCACGCCCGCCAGTCCGCCGGCAAGGCCGTCAGTTCCAGCCAATCGGCGGCGGTACTAATGCGGTAGGGATCGGCCTCCGTACCCGCGCCGCCGCTGTACGTACCGGCAAAAATCACGGCCGAGAAGGCCGTTATCCCCGCCGCCAGAAATACATATCCGGACTTCATACCGTCATCGTCCTCTTTGCGAGCTTCGGCTCGGTTTTGTGAAGTTGGCGGTAACCGATAGATCTTGATTCATTGTGATCGTAACGGGGTTGTCTTTACCGGTCAATCCGCCTGACCATCCGCTGAAGGTATAGCCGTCATCGGCCGCGGCGATCAGTGTAACCGTTTGTCCTTCGAGGTAAACCGGCTTATCCGGCGACAGGTTCACCCTGCCGTTTTCGGCGTTAACGGTCAGGACATAGGCGTTATCGGGCAAAACCTCATCGGCGATATGACATACAATCGTTTGATCCGGCGCCCCGCCTCGAAACGACTGAACCGTTATCTGAAGGGTGATGTCATCATAGCAATAACGCACACCGCCGCAGCGCATTCCAAATCCCACACTGCGCCCGGTGCCGGCGTAATCGATAAACTCCAGCAGGGCCGAGGACAGGGTCATCGCCGTCCCGTCCGCCAAAGTCAGCGCGGGTCTGTCGCCGAAGACCTGTGCCGTCCAGCCGTTCGGGTCATGGGTTTGACTCAGCCGATAAATCAGGTCGCCGTCCTGATACTGCGCTGAAAGAACCCCGCCGAATCGGGCAAACGGGTCGTCTTGCTGCGTCTTTGCTTTCAACGGCAAAAACCCGAATCGCGGATTGTCCAGCACATAAACCCACAGGGCCTGGTCTTCAAAGTCTTCCTGTTCCGAGTCGGGTGCGAGACGAAGTTCGCTGCGCGGTGTGGACCCCGAAAGGCTCTCGTTCGAATCCGACGCCGCGGGGCGAATCTGATGGATTGTGAAGACCGCGTCGGTGATCATCTGCCCGCCCTTCAGCGGCAGCATAAGGCGCGGATTGATGCCCCAGGTATAACACTGTCCCGGTTCAAACAGACCGTATGCCGGCGCCGAATTAGGTTCCGGCGCCGCCGCGCTCAATGCCGCGGCAATCAACCACACTGTCAGTCCGATTAGTTTCATCATCCCTCTTGGAAATTCTTCTGTCTGATCTTCACAAATTCGCTGTCGATGAACCCTGGATCCCCCGATAAGCCGGCTAAAATGCAAAACAAAACATCTTAGCGATGCGATGACGTACT
>DSDR01000315.1 GCA_011048645.1 Phycisphaerales bacterium | reverse complement strand
GTCCAGCTCCGCCAGTATCTGTCCGGTTGTCTTGGTACGCAGACGGTGCCCGAACAGCCGTGTGACATCGCAAAAATCGCAATCAAACGGACAGCCCCGCGAGTACTGAATCCCCATCATCGCGTATTGCTTCATCTGAATCAAGTCCCATCGCGGAATCGGCGTTGTCCCAAGATCGGGTTTTTCACGAGTGGTGTAATAGCGCTGGGGATGTCCTTCTTCCAGATCCTTTAAAAATTTCGGCAGCGTAATTTCAGCCTCCTTAAGCACCAGATGCCCGATGTCCTCATACGGCTCCGGAAACGCCGTAAACAGCGGACCGCCGGCGACAATCGTCACATTCAGGTCCTTGCAGCGTTTCACAATCTGGTCAACCGAGTTTTTCTGAACGGCCATACCCGTCGTAAACACCATATCCGCCCACTTGAGATGCTTGTTTCGCAGGCCGGTCACATTCATATCGATTAGTTTAAGCTCCCAGTTTTCCGGCAGCATCGCCGCCACCGTCAGCAGTCCGATCGGCGGCAGCAGCGCCTTTTTGGAAACGAATTTCAGTGCGTATTTCAAACTCCAAAACGTATTGGGTACTTCCGGATTAATAAGCAGTATCTTCATGATGCTTCCTTTCAGCCGTCGCAAATGAGACGGCGATAAATAATCGATTGGCCCGTGCAAACGCAGTACTCAGAGATGTCGATACGGCTTGGTCTTGCCTTCGCCCGAAATCTTCTCCAGGTGGATATGGCAATAGTCCTGATGATTATAGATGCTTAATAACCGTCGGCAATGGGGATACTTGCATCGTCTGCCCTCGGCGGACGTTTTCGCTGTTTTTGACATGAATGTCCTTTCATCGTGGCGTCCGCCCCACGTCAGCGGATAGCGATTCCGCGTTTTTAGGTCGAAAACCGTCGATTTCTCTATACTCATACTATAGCAGGTCTTGCCCGGTACTGCAAGTGTTTTCGGACGTTTATCCATTCGAGGGCGTTAATACCGCTTGGATGATTTATCGATGGATGAGGCTGACGGACAAAAAAATAGGCTTGACGAGGCGGCAGTTTTGAGGTATGTTGCCGCTTCTTTAACGCCGGAGTGGCGGAATTGGCAGACGCGCGGGATTCAAAATCCCGTCCTGGCAACAGGGTGTGGGTTCAAGTCCCACCTCCGGCAGTGCATTTCTTGTGTCCCGAATGCGTTCAATCTCTGTTTTATACAGGTTCCGCAACAGTATTTGAGTCATTTGACCGATATAAACAGCGAAACAAGAGTCAATTTCTTCATCGGGATTATAACGGGAAGGGTCCAGAAATGCATAAAAAAAGAGCGATTTTTCTTTCTATTGCGAATGTGGCGATTTTGCTGGCGATCTTTGTCGGGATCATCTCAACCGTCCGAGCCGCCGACCGCAGCCGTGACTATATCGTCGCTGTCGAGCCGCAAAAAAGCGACGCCGTCCGGATGATCGAGGCCTATGAACGGCTCAGCAGCCAGTACCTGACCCTCGTCCAGCAGAACCTCGCCCAGATGGCCGCCGCCGACCGCGACATCCTCAACAAGCTGACCGCCATTGAAAACAAACTCGACGCCCTGTCCAAACGCCTGGCCCGTCTTGAAACGCCGTCTTCTGCGCCTCGGAATCAGCCCCCCACGCCATAACAAAAGGCCCACCAGCGCGCCCCACCAGCGCGGACAGCAGCGCGGTACAATAGCGCGGCACAATAGCGCGGCGGCGCAAGCCGCCCGATACGGTATGCGAGTGTGTTGAACGTTATCCAAGGCGTGGGATTATCCGGCTCGCTTGCGCGGCTCGGCTATTGTACGATGACGCAACGCACCAGCGCGGACAACAGTGCGGCCGCGCAAGGGCGCCCGATACGAATACGGACAAGTCAGCTCGACATGCAAGACGCGGTGTTTGGCTTATACAATCAATCGCAAACGCTGTCGAAATGGCAGGGCATCGACCGCAGCGGGGTAAATACAACTCTTTTAATATCAATAATTTACATTGTTTCTTCTGGGCTGGCACGCTGTTTGCGACTCCATTGATTGGAACAAAAAAACAAAACCGTTTTAAGAAATGGAGGTGATTGCTATGTTGCTCAGTAAACGCTTTCCGTTTTGGGATATCGAGCGGACGCTCGATGAGATGAACCGTGTGTTTGATGTGTTCAGCGGTCCGGCCGGGCTGCGCAGTATGCCGGTCGGGGCGTTCCCGGCCCTGAACGTCTATGACGCCGGCGACAAGCTGGTCGTCACCGCCGAGATGCCCGGCGTCGATCCCAACGACATCGAGCTGAACGTCGTCGAAAACAGCCTGACCCTCAGCGGCAAACGCAACGGCCAACCCGAAGGCGACGGCCTGCAGTACTATCGCCGCGAGCGGTTCGCCGGCCAGTTCAGCCGCACGATCGCGCTGGCCGAGAAGGTCAACCCCGACGCGGCCAAAGCGACGGCCAAAAACGGCATCCTGACCATTGAGCTGCCCAAGGCCGAAGACGCCAAACCGCGCAGCATCAAGATCAAGGCCGAGTAACCGGAGTGCATTCGAAATGTCTGTTTTGAAAGATCATCATTCAGGAGGTGATTGTTATGGCAGATAAAGAACTCACTAAAAAAACACAGGCGGATGTAACCCGCCGCGAGCAGCCGCAGGAACGGCCGGTCTTTGTCCCCGCCGCCGATATCTGGGAAACGCCGGACGCCATCACGCTCAAACTGGATATGCCCGGCGTCGGGCCGGAGGATGTCGAAGTCAACGTCCAGCGCGGCACCCTGCGCATCCACGGCAAAGTCAACGCCGACGCGCCCGAGACGGTCCTGTACGCCGAGCAGCGTGTCGGCGATTTCGAGCGGGAGTTCACCCTCAGCGAGGACCTGGACACCGACAACGTCGCCGCCGCAATGAATGCCGGCGTCCTGACCCTGACCATCGGCAAAGCCGACAAAGTCAAACCCCGAAAGATCGCCGTCAAGGCCGAGTAAAAACGCAATTCCTCGGTTTCTTTACAGCCGCCCCCGCACCGCCGGGAGCGGCTTTTTTT
>DSDR01000270.1 GCA_011048645.1 Phycisphaerales bacterium | reverse complement strand
GTTTGGTTGATTCGAACAGCCGAGCGGCGCGAGTGAGCCGGATATTTTACGTCTTGGACAACGTTCGAGGCATCCGCATCGCTTATCGGGCCGCTCGCGCGGCCGCGCTATTGTGCCGTGCCATTGTACAACAGCCGAGCGGCGCAAGTGAGCCGGATATTTTACGTCTTGGACAACGTTCGAGGCATCCGCATCGCGTATCGGGCCGCTCGCGCGGCCGCGCTGTTGTCGTGTCAATGCGCTGTCACTTTTTTTGGACGTTCAGGGTTTTTGATTTTTCCTTTGTTGTCGGTTTCAATGTCTCGGCAAACCCGTTAAACAGCGCCGTCGCACCGGTGCGCAGATTGCGCAGGCTATAGCCGCCTTCCTGCACGACCAGCGTCGGCAGATTCAAACCACCGATAGCGCGGCCGATGTGTCTTTCCATTTGCCCGTTCAGGCCGAACGACCCGGTCGGATCGCCTTTCATAATGTCAAATCCTACACACAGCGCCAGAAACATCGGCGAAAATTTCCGTACACACGCCAGGGCCTTGTCCAGCGCCGCGGCGTACTCGGTCGGCCCGGCGTCTTCCGGCAGCGGATAGTTATGATTAAATCCCTTGCCTTCGCCGTCGCCCGTTTCATCGGCAAATCCTGAAAAATAAGGATAGGCGAAATTCGGATGTCCGTGAATTGACAGCGTCAGCACATCGCGGCGCGTGTAAAAAATATCCTGCGCTCCATTGCCGTGATGAAAGTCGATATCCAGAATCGCCACGGTTCCATGTCGGCTCAAAAACTGAGCGGCGATGGCGGCGTTATTGAAATAGCAAAAGCCGCCGAAGACTCGCCGCTCGGCGTGATGGCCCGGCGGCCGGCACAGCGCGTAGGCCAGACGTCGTCCGCGAAGCACCTGATCGGCAGCCGTCAGGGCCACATCCACCGCCGCCTTGGCCGCATCAAAGGCGTTGCGATCCAGCGGGGTGAAGGTATCGATGCAATAATACCCCGCCCGCACCGCCAGATCTTTGGGGCGTCGTTCGGGACGGCGAATCGGAAACACATACGGATACACCGGCCGCTTGCCGTGCAGTCGCTGGCAGACCGCTTTAAGATAATTGACAAAATCCGTATCGTGCACGGAGGTGATGTATTCCTGGCCGAAGTGCTTTACGCCGACCGCCTCAAACAGTCCCGTCGCCTCCAGTCCCTGACGAATCACGCCCACCCGCGCCGGCCGTTCCACATAGCCGCGTTCGTGAACGTGATGGACTTGATGGGCGTCGCAACTGACCATCACAAACGCCTTTTCAAGCCGCTGGCTTTTAGGATGTGTCGTCGCCGGCGTTTCGCTTTTGATATATTTCGGCGGTCGCAGCCGCACCGGATCGTCAATGACCGACTCGACGACGCGCTCAATATAATCCGGCCCGACCAGATGGCTGTATTTCTTGGTCAGGATCGTTCGCATGGCCGCTCGACATTGCGACCGGCTCAGCGGCGCTTCGCGATCCAGTCCGTCATACAGCAGATACGGCGCCGGCGACTCGTCGATGGGCGTTTCGTATTCGGTGCCGATAATCGGGCGGGCGCCGTAACTTTCATAAAAGCGAAGACGCCGCTGGTTTTCTTTGAGCAGGGCCGGATCATCGACAACCTTCGGATCATCCGGCAGGGCCTCCAGATACAATCCCAGCGCCCCGGCCTGCTTGAGATAGTCGCGTGTGGCCTCATACAGCGCACTGCCGGCGCCGCCGCCGCGAATGTCCCGACGGACCGCCATAAAATCCAGCAGCCCGCTTCGAATCGTTGGAAAATACAGAGCCAGCGAAAACCCCGTCACATGCCCCAGCGAGGTTTCTGAGACAAGAAGCCCCGTTGTGTAGCCGTACTGAATGGGATTGTCCAGCAGGCTGGGAATTTTCTCGGCATAGTCGGCCACCGCCGCGAAATTCTGACGAAAGATCTCCTGCACCTGCGCGATGCGCTCCTTTTCAATCGGCAGCAAATGGCGATAGATACGAACAATCCGAATCATCGTGCCCTCGTTTGGCTTTAGACAGCCGTTATAATTTATAGTTCGAACCGTGAGCCGGTTCGGCCGCACGTGTTGCTGCGCGGGGTGATTTTTTCACGGCGTTTTATACGCCCGTTGCGCGCCGGCAGGATGACGGACGCCTGACCGGCGGCCAATTCCCACACACCCGGTTCGCCGGCGGGGGCGGCTGCGGACGGCTCGGCTTCAGATCCCGGCTCAGGGTAATTGACCAGCAGGCCTTCGTAATTACGCAGCACCGTATGCGTACAACTGGACGAGACGACATACTGGGGCAATATCGGAATTTTGCCGCCGCCGTGCGGGGCGTCGACCACGAACAGCGGAATCGCAATCCCGCTGACCCGACCGCGCAGGTATTCCATAATCTCAATGCCTTTTCGGATGGACGTGCGGAAATGCTCCACGCCGCGCACCAGGTCGCATTGATACAGATAATACGGTCGCACGCGCATCTGAATCAGACCGCGGCATAACTGCTCGATGACCTGCGGACTGTCGTTGACGCCGCGAAGCAATACGGTCTGATTGCCCAGCGGAACGCCCGCATCGGCCAGCGCGGCGCAGGCGGCTTTGGCCTGTTCGCTAAGCTCGTTGGGATGATTAAAGTGCGTATTGATCCACAGCGGATGGTATTTTTTCAGCAGTGCCGTCAGCGCCGGGGTAATCCGCATCGGCAGCACCACCGGCACGCGCGTCCCGATGCGAATGATCTGCACCGTCGGCACTGATCGCAGGGCGCTGAGTACTGTTTCCAGCGATGCATCCGACATCGTCAGCGGGTCGCCGCCGGAGACAATCACATCGGAAATTTCCGGATGGGCGGTCAGGTATTCGACCACCTGCCGCAATCGACGCGATGAAATCGAGCTTTCCCGTGTGCCGGCGATGCGCTTGCGCGTGCAGTGGCGACAATACATCGAACACGTCGTCGTGGCGATCAGCAGCGCCCGGTCGCGGTAACGGTGCACCAGCCCCGGCACGGGCATATCGTTGTGTTCTTCCAGCGG
>DSDR01000129.1 GCA_011048645.1 Phycisphaerales bacterium | reverse complement strand
GAACAGATCTATGACGCAAATGATGATGATCCGCAAATCGGGATGTACGGGTTTGTTCCTTACCCCTACTTGATTCGCGGACTCGGTGCGGATATTTATGTGATAAATATTGCTGCAACGATCCCGTATCAACTGCTTGATCTGGCGACCTATCGATGTGATCGGCATTATGTCGATTACATTTTCGCGACCGCACTGAAAACAGGGATACATATCGGCGGCGGCACGACAGACGGGCAGCTTCACAACGTCCAGCTCAATCCGTCGGCTTATACTCATCAAGGCTTGTATTATGACAGCATTCCGACCGGGACAGCGGACCATGTCCATCAAATCCAGTGGCGGGATGCGACGCCGTACCTGTTCGGCCATATGATCGGTCAGGTGCTGCATCAGAATTTTGTCTTTGGCGGCGCCAAGGGCGTCCATACCGTGCAGGAAGGCGGATTTGGCCCGTCGGGTCACTGCCTGGGCATGGGCGTTGATCAATGCACCAATGCGCTGCAGATCGATTCTATCGGCGGCGGCGGATTGGATATGATCAATTCCCAGATCGTCACCGTCAACGGCACGGTGGGGCGATACCTCGAAACGGGCGCTTCTCTGGACGGGATATTTCGAATGTTCAGCTCGGCCGGCTGGGGCACGCATCAATACAGCGCTATGATCAACGGCGGCGATGTACGGCTTCAGTTGTTCCATCTGTTCCCGGTTGGTCAGAGCGGCGTGTTCCGGGTCAGGAACACGGCCAGCCTGCAAAATCTTGGCGGCAATCTGCGGGATTACCTGGGAACGACTCCGTCCGGTCGATTATTCCTGGACATTGATGCGACCGCGTCGGCTGCGTTTGTCGGAAACGTGATCAATACGGTCCCGTCAAAGATGCCGAGCGGCGTCAATGTGACCAGCCGAGGAAACCTCCCGGTTCAATAATTATGAGAATACGAGTTGCTTTTTGAGTGATTCAAATTATAGACGGATTTGCTTGATGAAATTTCGCGCACCGACAGTGTGTTTTGTCTTGAGTTTACTGTTGCTTTCAGGTATCTCGGAAAGCTGTTTTCTTGTGGGTGATCTCAATGGCGACTGCCGGGTTGATCTTAATGACCTGGTTCTTATGGCTTCGCAGTGGCTGGAAAGCCCCTCTTGCAGTGAAGCGGGGTGTGTTGCGCATTGGAGGCTTGATGAAAGCCGCGGCAGCGCAGCGGCTGACTCTTCGGGGTGGGCACGCCACGGCACTGTTGTCGGAGGAGTCGGTTGGAATCCGACCGGCGGTGTTTTTGGCGGCGCGATACAGTTTGACGGGGTCTCCGGGTACTTGTGGAGCAGCTATCAAGGAGTCACCGGGTCCCATCCGCGGACTTGTACGGCATGGATTAAAACCGGGCAATCGCCCGGCGAAATTATGTCGTGGGGGAACAGGGATGTTGCCGGGGGCCGGTGGGTCGTTGGGGTCGATGAGACGGGCGTGCTGCGTGTTGACACAGGGGGCGGATTTGTCATCGGCACGACTGTTTTGACCGACGACCGCTGGCGTCATATTGCCGTCACGTTTGACGGCTCCACAACCGACGATATTATTCTGTATGTCGATGGCAAGATCGAAACCATCGGCGGAATTGTCCCCCACGCGATTAATACGCAAGCGTGGGCAACCACGAAGCTGGGGGTTTTTCAACTCGCATTGCCTGCGCCGAGTCACTTTTTTGATGGACTGATCGATGATGCGCGAATTTACAACCGGGCACTGCATTTGAAGGAGGTGTGGAATTTGGCAACCACGGCATCCACTCTATATGACTGCGCCGACCTGAACGCGGACCAAACGGTCACGTTGAGCGATGTGGCCGTGCTCTCGGAGAACTGGGGCGCCGAAACCCCCCAGATATTGATCAATGAGTTTCTGGCAAGTAATCAGAGCCGGTCGCCGCTTGGCCCCGGTCAAATTCTGGACGGCAACTTTGACGCTTCGGACTGGATTGAACTGTACAATAATTCACGCTTCTCTGTCGATATCAGCGGCTGGTATCTGACGGATGACGCGGACAATCCGACACAATGGCAGTTTCCCGCAGACAGCGGAGAACTGACCTTGGAGCCGGGCGATTATCTGCTCGTATTTGCCTCCGGCAAGACGCAGGCCGAAAACCCCGGCAATTACCCGTATATAGACCCGGCCGGATATCTGCACACCAACTTTAGTTTATCCAAAGACGGTGAATACCTGGGACTGTTTGCCGCCGACGGGATAACGCCGATTCACGTGTACGACACTATCGCGTTAGGGGGCGGGGTATATGGTTATCCGCCGCAGAAGGATGACATTTCGTATGGGCATTATTACGGCCAAACGCGGTATTTTTCGCCGCCCACACCCGGCGCGGACAATGTCACCGGGGCTTTTACAGGATTCGTTCAAAGACCGGACGTGAATATCAAGGGCGGAGGGTATGTTAATCCTGTGGAGGTGACTGTGACGTGCGACACCCCCGGCGCCTCAATTCGTTATACCACGGACGGTACGGCTCCCTGCTTGCTTGCCGGACAGGATTATACTGGGCCGATTACGATTGACAACTCGATGACATTGATTGCCAAGGCGTTCAAGCCGGGTCTGCATCCGTCGGATGCCCGTATCGAGACCTATATTTTTGTCGAGCCGGATTTGGCGACCTTCAGTTCAAATCTGCCGATTGTTATCGTTGACACGTTGGGACAGGAAATACCCTATGATAAAATAAACAGACCATTTATTGACTGCCGCGTGATTATGATGGATACGGATGACCAGAGCGGCCGGGCTTCTATGGTCGGCCTTGATCACCTTAAAGATAAAGGGATCGGGAAAATTCGGTACCGAGGCCAAAGCACCTATGGCCAAGGTCATTATGCCCTTGAGTTCCGGGATGAATACGGCCGGGATCAAGATGTTTCGCCTCTGGGAATGCCTGCGGAGTCGGACTGGATTCTTAGTTATGACATTCTTGACTACACATTGCTCAAGAACGAGGTGGCTTTTAAGTGGTTCCGGGATATGGGTCATTACGCGCCCCGTCAGCGGT
>DSDR01000073.1 GCA_011048645.1 Phycisphaerales bacterium | reverse complement strand
CGACAGGCGATTCGCTGGAGTGCAGCTTCGAATTAAATCAAACCAAAGCAGCCCCGGGGCCGCCGGAAAAACAGAGAACAACGCGGCACGACCAAAAAAGGTCATACCGTAAAAATGAATATCTATCCAATCTGTAAACCATCAGGAATCCGACTATCGGTCGAAGTAAACGTTTTAACTTAACGGAAAGGATCTTTTGGCATGAGAACGTATCGTCGTTACGGAATTCAGGGGTTTATCTTAAGTGTTGTCTTTTTCGCCGGCTCCTTTGCCGCCGCACAAAACGCTGATCTTCAAATCGAAAACGCCTATGCAACGGTCAGCTACAGTCCGACAACCGGAGCGATTTCGATTCGGTTCAGCGAGGGCTGGGCGGACGCCGTTTATACGGTTCATTTCACCGATCCGCCCGCGACGGCGCGTGTCCGCGGGACGGAAGACTCGGCGTTCGGAAGGGGCCGAACGATTGAAGTGAGCGGCCAAAACGGCAATATACATACATTGACGCTCTACCGCGGCAGTCCGTTTGTATTTCTTCAGACAACACTTGAAAACGCCGAGCCGGAGCAGACACTCTATAAACGGTACACGCCTTTTACCCTTACCGCAGAACTGCCTTTTGCCGCTGATCAGCTCAAAGCTCTCGGCACCGGCGGACTGAGCGGTGTGGATAAACAGTCCCATTCAGGCAGCTACGCCTTTTTGGCGATTGCCGACCCGCGAACCCGCCGCGGCGTCACCGCGGCGTGGCTGACCAATGAACGCGGCAGCGGCGTTGTCTTCAGCGACATTCAAGATAACACCCTTTCTCTTGAAGCCCGCATCGACTACGGTCGCCTCCAGCTTGACGCCGGACAGACCGAGGCCCTCGAAACCTTCATCTTCGGCGGATTTGACGATACGCGGCTGGGGCTGGAGGCGTATGCCGACGCCGTAGCCAAACGGTACGCCATCGCCCTGCCGCCGCTTCCGGTCGTGTATTGCACGTGGTATCACGCCGGCGCCTCGAACGAAAGAGATTTGATCACGAATGCGGAATTTGCCGAAAGACATCTCAAGCCCTACGGATTCTCTGTTGTTCAGATTGACGACCGGTGGCAGGACGGCGTGCGTTCCAACGGCCCCCAGAAGATTTTTGAACGCCATAAACCGGACGGACCTTATCCGTCGGGGATGAAAGCCACCGCCGATAAAATTAAATCGCTCGGACTGACGCCGGGCATCTGGTACATGCCGTTTGCGGGAACGTATGACGATCCTTATTTCGCCGACAAGCAGCATCTGTTCGCTGTGAAAGACGGCGAGCCTTTTGACACGCGATGGGGCGGCACAGCTCTGGATTTAACGAATCCGGCAACCCAGCGTTATGTCTATCGCATCGCCGACCGACTGGCTAATGAATGGGGTTATGAATACTTCAAAATGGATGGATTATTTACCGGCACCGGCACCCGTCTGATGTATGTCAATGACCGCTACCGGGATGATGAACTCGGCGAGTCAACGTTGTATGATCCGACCATGACGCACATTCAGGCCTATCGAACGGGTCTGCAAATCGTTCGACAGGCAGCCGGCAAAAATGTCTATTTCCTGGGTTGCTGTATTCCTCAGAATATGCGTTCGTTTGCACCGGCCATGGGACTGGTGGATGCCATGCGAATCGGTCCGGACAATAATCGCAACTGGGACAGAATGCTTCGCGGACCGGATTACGGCAGCCGGGTTTATTTCCTGCATCGGCGCGTGTGGCACAATGACCCCGACCCGATTTACGTCCGTCAGAATGATGTGCCGCTGGAGCAGGCTCGAACGCTCTGTTCCTGGGTCACCATTGCCGGCCAGCTTAACGCCAGCAGCACCGACTATACGAGGCTGAGCGAAGAACGGCTGGATATTTTGAAGCGCACGATGCCCACGCATACCCTTACGCCGCGACCGGTCGATTTGTTTGAACAGAAAATCCCTCGTATTTGGCTGCTGAGCGACGATGCATCCGGAATGCGTCGTGATATTGTGGCCTTGTATAACTGGGACGACCAAAAGGCCGCAACCATTGAGTATCCTCTGGAACAAATCGGATTGGACAGCGAGAAGTCGTATGTCGGATTCGATTATTGGGGCAATCGCTTTATCAAGCCGTTCACGGGCACGATCCATGCCGCGCTGGGACAGGCCGAGTGCAGAATTATCTCACTGTCCCCGGTGGGCAATACGCCTCGGCTGCTCAGTACCTCCCGTCATATCACCCAGGGTATTATTGATGTCAAGGAGGAACGGTGGGACGGCCCGGCCAACACCCTTCGCGGAATCAGCGAGGTGATCGGCGGCGATCCGTATGAATTGCGAATTGTCGCAATGAAAGACGGAGGCGTTTGGCGGGCGGCCGATACCGCCGTATCCGAAGCCGATGACACCGCGGGAGTCCGCATTCAATTGGTCGATCAGGACGGCCCTTACATAAGAGTCGTCGTTGAATCGAAAGACAATCGACAGGTTCAATGGACTATCCGCTTTAACTGAAACGAGATCGAACACTCGATCTCTCAAACTGGCCGATGGCCAGTTTGAGAGATCAAAAATCAAAGATTAAAGAGCAAAATTGAGGATTCGCCCTTTCGGGCGAGCCATTTTATCGCCTTTTTTAGAATACTGTAACATATTTATGGACTGTAGTTATGTCAAATTATAGCCGGTTTTCGGTCAGTTTGTTTCGATAAGAGCCATGTTATGAATGAGATCGCTTTGCGCGTCATTGTTTCGTGCATCGTTTTGTTTTTCAGCTCGACTTTGTCGCAGACATCTGTTCAAGCCAAATCACGGATGCTTAAGCCGGACTACGCCCGGCTTGTTGCGCGGGCAAACTTGCGATACGGCAACCCCGTCGAACAAAGCGAGGCGGGTATGCCTATCGGTAACGGGCGTATGGGGACCTTGTTGTGGACAACGCCGACCGCATTGAAGATGCAGATCAACCGAGTGGACATCTTCGCCAACGGCAGCGCCACAGGCAACTTTCCCCAACGCCACACCGATTATTGCGGCGGCGCCGGTTTTGTGGATGT
>DSDR01000371.1 GCA_011048645.1 Phycisphaerales bacterium | reverse complement strand
CTTTATGCCCGATAAATATGAGACCCAGGGTTCGGTGCTGGTGTCCTCCGTAGTCGTGCCGATTATGTATGAGACCACTGCGCAAGGCGGCGTGGGCGCCTATCAAACTTTCAAAAACACCCAGGCCGGCGTAATGACCAGCGATGTGATCTTGAACCGCGTAGCGGACGCTGTCAAAGATCGACGGCTGGCCTTCTTTGAGCCCGGCCAGAATTTGTTGCAGGCACTGCGCAGTATGGTTTCCAAAGGCGACATTGAGGTTATTCCGGACCGCCAGACGGAGTTTCTTCACGTCCGAATGAAAACCGAACACGCCGCGGATGCCGAGGTGCTGATCGATGCATTTTTGCGCAGTTATGAAGCCGTTGTTCGAACCGATGAAATCCGAGCGATTGATGACCGGCTGGCGCGGCTGGAAGCACAGCGCCGCACCCTCGAAGAACAGATGCGCCGCCAGCGGGCACGGATTCGCGAACGGGTCGAGGAATACGGCACCGAACAATTAACGCCGCGTCAGGAAATCGCACTCCAGCAGGTGGCCACACTCAAGCAGGAACAAATCTCCATCGGTGTGCAGCGGATGCAGATGGAAGCACGGGTGCAGGCCAAAGAAGAACAGTTGAATGAACCCCTGACCGCCGAAGACATTGCCGACCAGATCCAGATGCGCGTTGAAAACGATCCGACCATCGTTGCCCTTCGTCAGGATATTCGTCGTTACGAGCAGATTATTCGCGACGGCCAGGCGACGATGCTGGACACCAATCCCGAAATGCAGCGAAGAAGACAGATCCTTGCCGACCTTCAGGAAGAACTGGAAAAACAGCGGCAGGAAGCGACCGAACGTTATGAAAAAATCGCCTTGGCTGACGTGAGACGTTCACGGCAGGCCGAGTTGGAAGCGCTCAAGTCGGAGCTGAATCGGCTGATCACCTATGAAGAAAAGATCATCGCCCAACTGGAAGAGCAGGACGAAAGCACCATTCGCATCGGTCGCACCCAACTGGACATTGATGACCTGCGCGAGCAGTTTGAAAATTCACGGCAGATTTACAATGAAATCACGCGGCGTATCGAGGAACTGAACATCGAACGCGACCGACAGCCGCGGATTTCCATCGGTTCCTGGGCGCGCAGCGTCTCGGCGGAAGGCAAAAAGAAGAAGCTGGTGGCCGCGGCGCCCTTCGGCGGACTGGCGGCAGGCATGGCGCTGGCGTTTTTGCTGGCCAAGCTGGATCGGCGCGTCCATACGCCGGACGACGTCGCGCGTCGGGTGGGCGTGCGCATTATCGGCACAACGACCGGACCGGAACACGTCAGCCGAAAGCTCCTCGGACGTCAGTTGGTGGATGATTACCAAACCATCCGCGCCAATCTCGGCCTGCTGGACGGCGACGGCGAAACCAAAATGCTGGTCATCACCAGCCCCGGTATGGGCGACGGCAAGAGTACGCTGGCGGTGAATCTAGCCACCAGTTTCGCCCGTTCCGGCCGTAAAACGCTGCTGATTGACGGCGATCTGCGCAAACCCGATATCGCCGGAATGCTGAATCTGTCGGCAGGACACCGCGGCATACAGGATTATCTGTTCGGTATTGATCTTCAAAAAACACTTTATCCGGTCGAAGGGATGCCGTTGTTTGTACTCGCTTCAGACGACCGCAACATACAGGATGCGTTTGAATTGCTGTCCCTTCCGGATACGGCTGCTCGAATGCGGAAGCTTCGCGATGAGTTTGATTATATCATCATTGATACACCGCCGGCGCTGGCCTTTGCCGACGCGATGGTCTGGGCCAAGATGGCCGATGGCGTCATTATGACCAGTTTTGTCGGACATACCTCGCAGACCGAAATGAAACAGGCCACCAAACGGCTTCAGGAAATCAAGGCCAACATCATCGGAACCGTTGTCAACAACGTCAAGACCTCACACAGCTATCGTCGATACGGATACGGTTACGGATACCATTACAGCGCCAAAAAACATCCCAAACGCCCCGCCCATAAAACCAAAAAATCCAAAGCGCTGCTGCTCAGCGAGGTTGCCGAATCGGCCGAACAATAATTTTTGTCGTGTTTTTTTGATATTTCCTTTTTGAAATTTAATACCGTATGTTTGTTACGCATGGCGTCATATCCATTCCATATGAACAAGCGTATACTTCAGGTCTGATATGCTGATTGCTCTGATACCGCCGCGACCGACAGACGCCGGGGATTGCCTCAGAGACGTTCTGTTTTTGTCCGGGGCGGGCGGTTTGTTTCAACAAACACTGCTCAACGTCGAGCGGCACAAAAAAGCCGAACGAGTGGCGCTGTATGTCCCGGCCGACTGGCTGGGTGAGCTTGACCGGTCCGCCGTGCCGATACAGGGATTCGGGGCCGACGGACTGTCCGTCGATTCGCTCAACGGTTCAGCCAAAGACGGTGTTTTGATTGGGAACGCACGCCGGTTGTATCGGTATGATCCGCACAAGCTCCATACTTTGCTGGATGCCTCCCGAACGGCGGCCGCCGCAGTTCGGATGGCGCCGGAATTGGTCGCATCCAATGAGCCGTTCAGGCTAACCTCTCGGCATCATATTGTCGGCGTCCGGCGCCTCTTTGAGGATATGATTGAGCCGACCTTCGAGGACGATTCGTCTTTTCCGGATTTTTTATATCTGCCCTATCAGATAGTTGTTAAATTCAAAAAACAAGGCGCTATCCCCCTTGACCTTGAGGTGTTGGAACAACGGCTTGCCGACATGCGAATCCCGTTAAGACGGTTTCGGCTCGGCGGGCAGGGCCTTGACCTGAATACCGTTGAGGGCCTGCTGGGCCTGCTGGAACGGATGGACGCAAGACGACTCAATCAGACGGATGCATCGGCTGCGATTGCGTCGACCGCCCGTCTGGGCGGTCCGCTGTGGATCGGTCCTGAGGTGCAAATTGAAGATCATGCGGTCGTACTGGGGCCGGCGATCCTTTGCAAGAATGTCAAAATCGGCAAAGGAGCCGTCGTTCAAAACGCCATTCTGGGGCCGAATACGGAAGTGAAGGCCGATGATGTGATGCAAAACACACTCTGTACG
>DSDR01000038.1 GCA_011048645.1 Phycisphaerales bacterium | reverse complement strand
TCGGCGTAGATCTTTGCGCCGCGTTTTTTGGCGTGTTCGTATTCCTCAATAACCAACACGCCGGCGCCTTCCGAAAGAACAAACCCGTCGCGGTCTTTGTCAAAGGGACGCGATGCGCGGGTCGGTTCATCGTTTCGGGTGCTCAGGGACCGCAGGGCGCAGAAGGAAGCCAATCCGATCGGGGTCAGCGCTGCCTCCGAACCGCCGGTGATACACACATCGCTGCGGCCGCTCAGCACATTCCAAAACGCTTCGCCGATGGCGTGACTGGCCGAAGCACAGGCCGTCACTACGCATAAGTTCGGTCCTTTCAGCTCGAATTGAATGGAGATACAGCCGCTGGCGGCGTTGCCCATCAGTTTCGGTACGCAAAAAGGCGAGACCTTTCGCGGGCCTTTTTTCAGCAGTCGAATGTGCTGATCCTCAATTTCCTTGATGCCGCCGATACCGGTACCGATAATCACCCCGATACGTCGCCGGTCTTCTTTGTCGAAATCCAGCCCGCTGTCTCTGACGGCCTGAATCGCCGAGGCCAGCGCCATCTGCGTAAACCGATCCATACGCTTACCTTCGCGTACTCCGGCGTAGTTTTCGATAGTGAACTGTTTGATTTCGCCGCCGATTTTAACCGGATATTGTGCGGTATCGAACGATTCGATGACGGAGATACCGCTGCGGGCCTGACAAAGCCCCTCAAACAGCGATTCGGGCGATTCAGCCAGCGGCGTTACACATCCCAGGCCTGTTATAACAACACGACGTTCTGTCATAGCGGTCCTGTGAGATTATTGTTTTTCCTGCTGGCTTTTGGCGATTTCGACAATGTAGTCGATGGCGGCGCCGACGGTCTGAATCTTCTCGGCCTCTTCGTCGGGAATGCTCATATCGAACTCGTCCTCGAACTCCATGACCAGTTCAACCGTATCCAGTGAGTCAGCGTTCAGATCGTTGATGAACGACGTTTCTCGAGTAATCTCGGACTTGTCCACACCCATTTGCTCGCTGACGATCTCAATGACTTTTGCCTCAATGGCTTGAACATCTACATCTGCCACTTTTATACTCCTTAAAATCGTATCCAGGTTTCTGTTTTTAATTCGTTAAATTCCGCTAAATGGTGATTTCACACGGGTTTCGGCGGTACTATACAGGCCGATTGAGCCGTTTTCAATCATTTTTTAACAAAAATATTGCCAAATTACATGGCCATTCCGCCATCGACACAAAGCACCTGACCGGTAATATAGCCGGCCTCATCGGAGGCCAAAAAGGCCACCGCACGGGCCACGTCTTCGGGTTTGCCGAAGCGTTTGACCGGGATCACCGCCAAAGCGCCTTGTTTGACGGCATCGGGCAGGATCTCCGTCATATCGGTCATAATAAAGCCGGGGGCGATGCAGTTGGCGGTGACGTTTTTTTTGCCGACTTCGCGGGCGATGGATTTGGTCATCCCGATCAATCCGGCCTTGCTGGCGGCGTAGTTGGCCGATCCGGCCTGGCCCATCACACCGGCTACCGAGCTGATATTGATGATCCGACCGAATTTCTGGCGTACCATTGAGCGGGCGGCCACGCGAGTGGCGACAAATGCGGCCCGCAAATTGACGGCGATGACCTTATCAAAGTCGTCATTATCCATTTGAATCATCAGTTTGTCGCGGGTAATACCCGCATTATTGACCAAAATACCGATGCCGCCGTGTTCGTCAGCCAGACTGTCGAGTGTCTCGGTCAGTTTTTCGGTGTTTGTAATGTCCACACATCGTGTCAGTACGCTGTGGCCGGCTTCTTTAACAATCGTTTCCAGTTCGGCCAATTGCTCGGCGTTCAAATCCAGCCCGGCCACCGTACGACCCTGCTTGAGCAATTCCAGCACGATTGCCCGCCCAATGCCGCGTGCGGCTCCGGTTACAACAGCTAAACGTTGCGTCATTTTAACCTGTCCTTGCTTAAATCAGATTTACCATATCGATTAGTGTTTTATTTGTCAATTACTTCTGCAATTGCTGCATCGCATCCCATGTGCTCAGATTAATGACTTTGGCGCGTCGATGAATCCGTTTCATCAGTCCGGTCAGAACGCGCCCCGGCCCGATTTCGTAAAATTCCTCAATGCCGTCGGCCAAAAGCCGTTCCATGCACTTGTGCCAAAGGATCGGCTCAACGAGTTGGCGAACCAGACCGTCGCGGATGGCGTCGGCGTCGGTATAATATTCGGCGTTGATGTTGGCGATCACCTTGGGTTCAGTTGGGGATTGAATGGGGCACTCGGCCAGCGCCTGTTTGAGCTGCTCAGCGGCCGGCGTCATCATCGAGGTATGAAACGCGCCGGCAACCGCCAGCGGGACAGCCTTCATCGCTCCGTATGACTCGGCAAGCTGTTCGGCCCGCCGACAAGCCTCGACCGTGCCACTTATGACAATTTGGCCGGGGCAGTTGAAATTGACCGGCTCGAGCGCCTCGTCTTGTGCCGCGTCCTGGCACAAAGCGCGTACTTTCCCCTCGTCCAGTCCGAGAATACTGACCATTGAGCCGGTTGAGGCGTCCGCGGCGGCCTGCATCGCCCGGCCGCGTTCCTGGACAAGCCTCAATGCGTCCTCAAAGCCCATCAGCCCGGCTGCGTACAGGGCGGAATATTCACCCATGCTCAGGCCGGCGGTCACGTCCGGTTTGAGTTCAGGGTGATTCTGCTTAAGAATCTCCATCATACATGCCGTGACCACGAATATCGCCGGCTGAGAGACCGTGGTGGCGTTTACCTGTTCTTCGGGGCCGTCAAAGCACAACCCGCGCAGATCGTAGCCGACAATGTTATTGGCTTTCTCAAACAGCGCCGCGGCGGCAGGGGACCGCTGAACAAGGTCTTTGCCCATACCGACGACCTGAGCGCCTTGACCCGGAAATAAAAATGCTGTTTTCATCATCGATTCAACGATTAAAACATAAAATGAAAGGTTCAGGCTACAATTGGATGACGTTTGCGCCCCACGTCAAACCGCCGCCGAACGCGACCAGCAGAACGATATCGCCTTGTTGGAGTTTGCCGAGACGTCGGCATTCGTCCAGCGCGATAGGAATGGA
>DSDR01000245.1 GCA_011048645.1 Phycisphaerales bacterium | reverse complement strand
TCACACACCCGCAGCAGTTTCGCTGGGAAATTCGCGAGGAGATGTCCCAGCGTTTTTTCCAGAGAATACAGCCGCCCGCTGAGACCGAGCCGGAGACAAAACCGACGTCCGCCGTTGCCGCCGAACCGCCGGTCGAGCAAGATGAAGCGATGTTGAAAAGGCGGACGGAGTTGGTTGCCTGGCTGGAAACGCATTTCCCTCGGCAGGCTGAAGAGTTGAAAGCCAATCCGTCGCCCTCGGCCGAACGTCTCGATCATCTTTTCACCCGCTATGAGCCGATTATGCGGGCCGAACGCACCCATCCTCCGCTTGCCGAGGCAATGATCGAAGATATCACGGTTCAGATGCGCCGCGATGAACTGCTGATGGAATTGCAGTACGCCGAGGCCGCCGAGAGCGAGGCCATCATTGCCGAACTTGAAGACCTTGTTGCCAAACGGTTCGATTTGATCATTCTCAAGCGGCAGCTTCAGCACGATCAACTGCATCGCCGACTGGCCCGTCTTCAGCAGGAGCTTGACAGGCAGAAGCAGGAACTGGACGCGCTGAAAAAGACAAAAGATCAATCCGTCAAAGCGCGCGTCGGCGAATTATTGAAAAGCGTTGAAAAGGCCGACTGGCAGTGACGCGGTAAAAGGTGACCTGCAACTCAGCGGTGGAGCTGTTCCTGTTCCCGGCGGGTGGCTTCGCGGAGTATTTCTTTTTCTTTGGGAGTCAGACTGGTCAGGCCGTCTTTGTTGATTTTTTCAAGGATGCGATCCACTTCCACCACAAACATCCGTTCGTTTTCAATTTTGCGCGACCAGCTGCCTTTGTTTTTTTTCATCCGCAGATCGTTCAGCAGCGGCTGATACAGCACGTACAGCACGCCGACGACAATACCCGTCAGGTGCGCCGCTTCGCCTCCGGCGTTATGGCCCTGCATAAAAAACAGCAGGCTGACCACCACCGCCAGAATGGCCGTGGTGCGCATACTCATTGGGACAATGCCGAAAAAATACACCCGTAAATGCGGATACATCACGGCGATGGCGCCCAACATGCCGTACAGTGCGCCGGATGCTCCCATCATCGGCAAGGCCTCCAGAACGCCCAGGATTACCAGCAGCGTATAGACCACTCCCCCGGCCGCTCCGGCGCAGAGATAAAACTTCAAAAACCGGCGCGAGCCCCAATGCCGTTCCAGCAGCGGGCCAAAGAAAAACAGCATCAGCATATTGAAAAAAATATGCGTAATGCCTCTCGGATCATGAAGAAATTGATAGGAGATCAACCGCCAGACCTGCGCGATATTGCCCCATCCGGATGGATAGACGGTGCCAAAGCCGTAAATCCTCTCGCCGAGCGGCGGAATAAGGAATGAGACCAGATAAATGCCGATATTGATGATCAGAAGCCATTTGACCACCGGCGGCAGCGCGGGCATGGCAAACTGCACCCGGCGTCGGGCGGTACCGTAGTCATCCTGCAAGTAATCGCGGTCGTAAATACCCATAAACCTATCATAAAATGACATAGTGAAAAGCGGTCGAATCTGCTATACTATCGCTTAAATCGACTTGAAGTTCAACCCTATTTTTGAAGATGACCGATTTTGGATACTTAACCGAACAGTTGGAGCGGTTGCGCGCTGCGCATTTGTTTCGAGCGTGCCAGTGTATCGATTCGTCTCAGGGGCCGGTGGTGCGGATGGTCGGCGACGGCGAAAAAGTACTGTTTTGCAGCAACGACTATCTGAATCTGGCCGAAGATCCGCGTGTGATTGAGGCGGCTTGTCGGGCGATGCGCACGTATGGATTCGGCTCGGCCGCGGCCCGGCTCATCAGCGGCACGATGCGGCCACACGTCGCGCTGGAACAGGCGGCGGCTGATTTTCTGGGCAAGCAGGCGGCCTTGTATTTGCCCAGCGGCTGGGCGGCCAACCAGGCCCTGCTCACGACGCTGCCGCAAAAAGGCGATTTGGTGCTGATGGACCGCTATGACCACGCCTCCATCATCGACGCCGTTCGTTCCTGCCCGGCCGAGTTTCGCACGTATCGCCGCGACCGGCCGGATCGGCTCCGGCGGATGCTGGAACAGGGAGGCTATCAGCGCACCTTTATCGTAACCGAGAGCGTTTTTTCAATGGACGGCGACTGTGCCGAGTTGAGCGTCCTTGTCGAGTTCAAGCAGCGATACGGGGCGATTCTGATCGTCGATGAAGCCCACGGCCTGGGCTGTCTGGGCAAGACAGGCGCCGGCTTGGCCCAGCAGCAAGGGCTGTTGGAGCAGGTCGATGTCGTGGTCGCTCCGCTGGGCAAGGCCGTCGGCGCCTCAGGCGGGTTGATTGTCGGGCCGCGCAAGGTGATTGACTATGTGGTCAACAAGGCCAGGCCGTTTATTTTTACGACCGCGCCGCCGCCGGCGATAGCCGCCGGTGCGACCGAGGCGCTGAACCTTATCCAATCCGAGCCTCAGCGGCGAGTCCGATTGCAGCAAAACGCCGCCCGGCTCCGCGAGCAATTGACAGGGATAGGGCTGGATATTGGACAAAGCACGACTCATATTATCCCCATCCTGCTGGGGTCTTCTGAAAAAGCGCTGGCGGTCTCGGCTGCGCTGTACGAAGCGGGCTATTACGTGGCCGCCATTCGTCCCCCGACCGTGCCGCCGGGAAGTGCTCGTTTACGGCTTTCGGTCCAATCCGGCCATACCCACGCTCAGTTGGAAGGCCTGTGCCGAGCCATACAGACGGCCATCAATACACAATAATCAATTTCGTGGTACTGTTCCGACGGCTTTTTTCCGATATAATAGCATCGAACTGTGCAAGACCGCAAGGCCGCAGCGGCTGACGGAAGAGATGGTTTAATATCGGACTTTATGGAGCGATACTGGACAAAAAAAAGACTGGTCGATCTGGCCCATGGCGACGCGGAAACGGTGCGTCAGTGGCAATCGCAGTACGGACGGTTCATCTATACATGGCTTTATTTTCAGCTTGACAAGGATGAATCCCGTGCCGCTGCCCTGACGGGCCAAACCCTGTCGCAGGCGCTGCTGAATTTGTCGGCGTTTAATCCGGAACAGACGACGATGTATCTGTGG
>DSDR01000367.1 GCA_011048645.1 Phycisphaerales bacterium | reverse complement strand
TGTATTCGGCGTCCACGCCGCCCCCGACGCCGCGTTTGCTGAAATAATCCAGCGCCAGCCGACTATCCATCCCCGGCGGATCCTTGAAACCGAGCAGCCGTGCCAAATGCCATCGCGTCTCGATATACGTCCCGTATTCCGAATCATTGCCGAAACGAATTCGGCTCAGCGGAATATCCGGCCGGGCAAAATCCGTGCGCAGGCGCGGCCAGCGGAAAAACGGAAACGTTTCGTATCGCGCGTCAATATCATACAGTCGGGCGTCGTACGTACTGACCCGATCCTGAGCAGCGGTGTCATACTGTTCGACGGACTGTTCCTCGGTCAGTAAAATCATCCGCGATGCATTCAGCGACACCTGCGGCAGATAAAATTCGCTGGTGGTCAACTGG
Source organism: Phycisphaerales bacterium (assembly GCA_011048645.1). Classification (GTDB taxonomy): domain Bacteria; phylum Planctomycetota; class Phycisphaerae; order Sedimentisphaerales; family Anaerohalosphaeraceae; genus T3Sed10-213. The sequence continues at coordinate 2,706 of DSDR01000367.1, read as the reverse complement.
ACATTCTCGGCCTCAAACAAGTACTCACTGACACGCCCCAGCTTTTCGGCGCGCAAATAGACCGGAATGCCGCGTTTCTCGTCAAAGACGCGCATCGAGGCATTGACAATCAGCGCCCGTTGATTGCGAAAATCATAAAAAATTTCGTCTGCCCGCACCGTTCGTTCCGATTCGGTAAACACGATATTGCCACTCAAATAAGCTTTACGTATGTGGCCGCTGCCCAGTTCGTTTCCTCGACCTTCGGCGGCCGGATCGAAGCGTCCCGGTTCAAGATACAGCACCACATTATCAGCCATAAATTCAATCATTCGCCCGTTGCTTTGCTGCTGCCACAGATAGAACCGCCCTGAGGCGATAATGACCTCCTGGCCGTCCGGCAGTGGGGCGACCTCAATTTTCACGGCCGGCTCCCATACCGAGGCGATATGAACCGGATAGACAACAGCGGTTTCCGTCGCGGCCGGTACTCTCGGCGGCAGTGCAACGGTATCTGTATCCGCCGGTCGGGGGGTCGCCTCCGGGGCAACCGCCGACTCTGTTCGGGCAAGGCCGGGACGCGGACGCATCGGCACGCGAGCCTGTTTGGGAATGTCCGGCCCGAAGGCCAGCGGCGACAAGGCCGCCGCACCGCGCTGATACATCGGATCAGACGGCAAAACATAAAATGACATCTCACTTCGCTGCGGAGCAACCGCAAATACATCGCCAGTGACCGTAAACTGCGTTACAATAGCATCGGCGCCTTGGACCGTCGCCTGCCGCACAGCCGTGGTTTTGGCGCCGGGACCCTGCTCAAAAAGCACATTGCCTTCCAGATACACATACGCCTGATAAAACCGCTCTGTGGGGTTGGGCGTGGCAGCGCCGTGCAGCTTCAGCCAGAGAAAACCCTCTCTGCCGCTGAGCCGATTGTCGCCGACGGTCAGAGTAACACCGTCGGAAACGCCGATGACGTGATCCCATGGCGGCGGCGGCGAGGTATAGACGGTCATCTGCGGGCAGCGCAGGTGCAAATCCTGCCCGGCCAGCAAGGGCGCCATTTCCCTGCTCTCGGCAAACATTACCCCGCTCCAGAGAAACAACCAGAGGAGCCATCGACCGCTGCTGTCCATGCAATTCATCCTGTCGTCCGGGCTTTGCTTAGTAAATTCTGTTGGGTTACGATACAAAATCGGTGTGATTATAGCCTTTTCAGCCCGTAATTCCAGCGAAAAAAAGAGAATATTGAAGGCGAAAACCCGTCCGAGCGGCCGGTGACAATACGAGATAAAAGACTTAAAGCGTCTGAAAATGAATGACCGCCCGATAGATGCCGTTGATACGCCGGCCATCGACGACCTGAGGAGGATAATCGGTATTGCGCGGCTGGAGCCGGACACTGCCGTCCGATTCAAGAAACACCCGCTTGAAGGTCGTCTCATGCGGCATGGAAAAACGCACAAAGCAATCATCGCCATTTTGGACATCGGCGCTCGGTGAAAACACGACAATATCACCCTCTCGAAATTTCGGCTCCATCGAATCGCCCACCACACGGACTGCAAAGGCGTTGGGGTCGTGAATATCCGGACAGCGGACATAATCATCGGCAAACCCCACCGGATAACCCAAATCGTCAAACGCTGCCGGATAGCCCGCGGCAACCTTATTGATGACCGGAACCCAGTGGCCGGCACGCCGCGGCTCACTTTTTTCATCCACATCCAGGGCGTACTGCGCCAAGACCTCGCCCAGCCGCGACGGCTCAAGCGTATGCTGGATGATATTCTTTATGATTTCTTTATAACGTCGGTTTTCAGCATCAATTGTGTCATATTCGCGACGAATGTCCGCCGGCATTCGCTCAAGATGCGCCAGATGCCGAAGTGCCCCTTGATCAAACTTCAGGACATCTTCCAGACCTGAGAGCAGACGATCACTGGGGGGGTTTTTAACTTTTCCGGTCTCAATTGTCGATAAATAAGGCTTCGAAAACCCCGTCGCTGCCGCCACCTCGTCCAGCGTCAAGCGCAATGCTTCCCTGCGTTGCCGAATTATATGACCAAGAGACATAACCGTAAATATAAATAATTATCTAACAAACTCAATAAACTTTTATAAATTTTTTGAATTTTACGACTAAAAACCCCCGCTGTTTTCAAATACAGCAGGGCAAGCAACTGCGCAACAGCCGAGCCGCGCAAGCGGCCGGATAGCCCCATCGCAACAGCCGAGCCGCGCAAGCGGCCGGATAATGTTGCGTCTTGGAAAACGCCCATCTATCCGCATCCTGTATCGGGCGGCTTGCGCCGCCGCGCTGTTGCGCCGCACTGGTGCGTTGCGTCATCGTACAAAAGCCGAGCCGCGCAAGCGGCCGGATAGCGTTACCCACGGCGTTACGCCTGATCGGGCGGCTCGCGCCGCCGCGCTATTGTTCAGCTCCCCTCTTTTGCAAGGAGGGGTGGCCGCGAAGCGGCCGGGGTGGTTGCGTTACCCCGTGTCAATTGACCTTCGCTATCTATTCTACCCTTTGGCCGCTTGGCGGCCATCGAATGTGTCTTGTTTTATACCCCCCTCCCCGCTTCGCGGTACTCCCCCTTGTCAGGGGGAGAGTTTATTACGCTATTTCATCTTCGGTCAGGTAGCACGGCGGCTCGTTTTGCCAGTCGTCCAGATCGGCTGCACCGCTGAGCGAACGAAAATTGCCCAGGCAGAGATCAAACC
>DSDR01000144.1 GCA_011048645.1 Phycisphaerales bacterium | reverse complement strand
CTGGTCGGGATAGAAAACTTTTTTATGGAGGCTTTGATGAAAAGAATACTCAATCTGTCTGTATTATTGTCAGTCCTCGTGCTGACCTCAAGCGTGTTTGCCTCACCGGCCTCGTGGCTGTCAACACGCTATCGAGCGACCCCTCAATCTACAGGTTCATGGTACCGATCACCGGTCACCGATGGCCATCTGGATATACGGGTGTTGGCCGAAGCGGTGTCATTTACGGACGCCGAGTTTTCAATCCGATACGATTCAAGCATTGTCGATACCATTACCACGGCTAATGTGTGGGATGTTGCCTCAGGGTTGACAGTGGTATCGGTGGCGACCGTACCGCTTGAAGGAACCTGGAAAGAATCGACCATTACGCTGACCGGCACCCTCTCTATAGGTTCCGTGCAATATGAGTCGGAAGCCACTTTGTTACAAATCCGGTTCGTCCCGCATGCCGAGGGGACGATGCCGATTACGTTGTGGCCTAGTGACCGCTTTCCGGAGTCTTACTATAACTGCTCACTTAAACTGTGGGACAATGGCGTTGAGGTCGAACACGGCCCGAAAGAATGGAATGACGGGACAACGCTGTTCACGTTCACGGACAAGACCGCCTCGCACGTGATGTATCATTATGATATGAATTTCGGGACGCCGGTGGCAGGCTATCTGCAAGTCGTTTATGAGGATGAAAGTGTCGAAGAGTTTCATGTCTCCGACCACGATCGGGGCATCACGATCAACCCTGAATTCGGCGCCTATTTTGTGACCGCTCAACCGAATGCCGTCTCACATTCAATGATTTTTGCGGGATACCAGAATTGGGAAAATATGGACATGACGAACCTTTTTACCTGGTCGATCAGCCACTCCCAGCCCGATGGCTTTCTGTTTGTACCGGAAATTCATGAAGGTCTTCCCGGCCTTGACGCCACAACGGACGATATTGTTCTGACGATTAGCCAGCCCGGCATTGGCTTGGATTTTGAAGGCAGCGACTATATGGCTGCGCTTGCTGGCCATCAGCAAGGCGTCCTGTCAAAAACCTTCGAATACAACTACGTCGATGATGACACAATCGCCCTGACCATTATCGATGGGCTGGAGCCAGATCAGTATGACCTGTATATCTACAAGGACGGACTTGTGCTGGGCCGAACCTGGTTTGGCGCATCGGCGTCTTATCCTGTGACCTTTACCATTCTTGACGAAATGGACAACCCGCTGCCTAACGTGTCGATCATTTTTGAAATATGGGGCATGGACTTGACCATCATCAAAGAGCAAACCAATGAAGATGGACAAGCTGTCTTCCAGATGCACGGCAATAACGAATGGGGCGCTTGGTATGAGTATAAAATCATCGCTTCTGGATTCGAAAGCGTGGCGGACTTTGTTGAAGTCTATGACAGCCCTGTTGAGGTGACAGTCATAATGCTGCCGGCAGACGGGGTGACTCTGGCGGACTTTGCCCACTTCGCATCCTGGTGGCAGACGCTCGATTGCGGCTGGCACAACGATGACTGCGAAGGAGCCGATATGAATTTCGACGGCTCAGTCGATATGGATGACTTAGTCTTCTTTGTCGCACGATGGCTGCAAGGCCAGTAAGAACGGCCTGTAACACGGCAAAATAAAAGACCCCTTTGCGAGAAACTCGTAAAGGGGTCTTTGGCTTTGATCGGCGTGATGCGGCAGATCAGACGGCGCCTTGATCGATCATCGAATCGGCCACCTTGACGAAGCCGGCAATATTGGCGCCCGCGACATAGTTGCCCGGCATCCCGTAACGCTTAGCCGCTTCTTGAGCCTGTGTGTGAATCGATTCCATAATGTACTGCAAACGAGCGTCCACTTCCTCGCGTGACCAGTTGGTGTGTGTGGCGTTCTGGGCCATCTCCAGGCCGGACACCGCCACACCGCCGGCGTTGGCCGCCTTGCCGGGTCCGTACAATATCTTTGCTTCAAGGAACACTTCCACGCCCGCCGCCTCGGTCGGCATATTGGCCCCTTCGCTGACGAGCTTGCAGCCGTTTTTGACCAGCGTTTTGGCGTCTTCTTCGGAGATTTCGTTCTGCGTAGCCGACGGAAACGCACAATCGCACTTGACGCCCCAAGGCCGTTTACCTTCGTAATACTCGGCCCCTTTGAATTTCTCGGCATACTCTTTAATGCGGCCGCGACGGACGTTTTTCAGCTCCATCACGTAGGCAAGCTTTTCGTCGTCAATGCCCGCCGGGTCATAGATCGCTCCGCTTGAATCGGACAGCGTAACACATTTGCCGCCGAGCTGATTGATTTTTTCCACGGTGTACTGGGCCACATTGCCGGAGCCGGATACGGTACAGACTTTGCCTTCGATGCTGTCGTTTTGGGTCGCGAGCATATTTTGTGCGAAATAGACACAGCCGTAACCGGTCGCTTCGGGACGAATCAGCGAGCCGCCCCACCGGATGTTCTTGCCGGTCAGGACGCCGGTAAATTCATTGCGAAGCCGCTTGTACTGGCCGAACATATAGCCGATCTCGCGGCCCCCGACGCCGATGTCGCCGGCCGGCACATCGGTATTCGGCCCGATGTGTTTGCTCAGCTCGGTCATAAACGACTGGCAGAACCGCATCACTTCATTATCGGATTTACCCTTGGGGTCAAAATCCGAGCCGCCCTTGCCGCCGCCCATCGGCAGCGTCGTCAGCGAGTTCTTGAAGACCTGCTCAAAAGCGAGAAACTTCAAAATACTCAGATTCACGCTCGGATGAAATCGCAGGCCGCCTTTATAAGGGCCGATAGCGCTGTTCATCTCGATACGAAAACCGCGATTGACCTGGATTTGTCCCTTGTCGTCAATCCACGGCACCCGAAACATAATGATGCGCTCCGGCTCGACAATGCGCTCGAGGACTTTATGTTCCCTGTATTTCGGCGTCTGCTCCAATACCGGCAAAAGCGACTCCAGAACCTCGGTAACCGCTTGATGGAATTCCGGCTCACCGGCATTCCTATTTTTAACGATGTCCATTATCGTTTGAATGTAACTTGTTGCACTTGACATAGACTAACCTCCGAATCTTCAAATCTAAAGCCATTCAGTTGTCCGAAAACCCCCAATATCAG
>DSDR01000131.1 GCA_011048645.1 Phycisphaerales bacterium | reverse complement strand
GTAGCCAAAAATCCCTTCGGTGCAGTAATTGTGTTATTGTTCATTTATTGTCTCCAGATTGTTGCATAAATTTAAGAAATTTACAAAAAAGTTCTTGAAGTTTGTCGCTGAATTTCCCTATAATAGAAACGGATTGGGGTGTCCCCGGTCGGCAGAGGGTCTTCGGACTCTCTGTTTTTTTATGGAAAAATCTTTAACCCCCACCCAATCGTTTGTCCTGTTTTGCAATCTGAGTATATCTTGTTTTCAATAAGTTTGAAAGGAATATAGGGTTCTTTCGGATTCAATATATGTCTTGCCAAAGGATATGCACATAAATCCGCAATCTGAAGGCCGATTATATTTTCACGTTTATGATGAAAACGAAACGATTTTATCCCCTTTTTAAGACGAGTGGATGATATATAAAAGGTGCCGGAGTCAAGCACCGAATTAAAATGTGACAGAAGATGTGAATCTTCTTTTTTGCCTCGCTGTTCGACAAGAATATTGACTGTATTTCCTGTTCCGACGGAATCCATCAAGTATATAATTCGTTCAAGCACAAAAGACAGTGATAATGTATAGGGATTGCTTGCCCATTTTCCATATCGCTTAATATGCCTTTCTTTATGGATTGCAGAGCCAATTAATGAATAGTTCGAATGAGCTAATATGCTGTTTAAATCCTCGTAAAAATTCTTCTTTAAGTCCAAGTCAAAAAGAATTTGAAAAGAACCTTCGCACTTACGAATTTCTCTTGAATGAAGAATAACTTCTGTTGTTTGGAAATACTTGGTTTTGAGATTGTTAACTTGTTTATTTATACACAAAAGCTCTTCCGAAGAGACCACGCAACCACATAATAAAAAAATCGGGAAGTTTCTATCGATGTAACTTAATCCATGATCCCCCGTCTCATCTAAAAACAAGTAATATTCCATGACAAGCCCTTGCTCCGTTAATTTATAGTTCGGTTCGACAACTCGACCGTTCATCACAGATGTCCGGCCCGTTGGACAGTTTTCCTTCGATGACCAGTTTACGAAATGCCTCCGACGGATCGTAAAAGCTCCGGTTCAGGTCAACGGTATTGACCATCAGGGCTTCTTGATGGTCGGGCAGTTGCTCGACGATGCGTCCGTCCGGCTGGATGAAGCACGACGGATACGGACAGAACCAGCCGCAGGAATTGGTCATGCTCGCCCACAGGCCGTTGTTGGCGGCGTTGGCCTGCATCGTTTGCCGCATGATCTCGCTGTGCACGCTCGGCCCCTGCTGGCGGGCGTTGTAGAACGACTGAAAGACGCACTGGACGCCGTGCTTGACCAATTCCCGATACAATTCCGGAAAGCGCAGATCAAAACAAATCAGCAGTGAACACCTGACGCCGTTAATCTCAAAAAACACAAAATGATTGCCCGGTGTATAGTGCAGCAAATCCACCTCCGTGCAGAAACGCTTGTCATACCGATCGACCAGCCGGCCTTCCGGCGAAATCAGATACAAACTATTGTGCGGTTTGTTCGGCGGCGTCAGAGGGTGCGAGCTGCCCAGCACGACCCAGAGCTTCAGTTCTCCGGCCAGCGTGATAATTTCTTCTGTTCGGCTTTTGAGTTTGTTCCAATCGTATTCGTCAAAACCGCCGAAGTCCACACTCGCATAGCCGCTCAGCGCGCATTCGGAAAAATGCACAATCTCGGCCTTCTGCTCGGCGGCCTGCCGCATCAATTCCCGAATCCGGGCCGCATTGGCATCCACATCGCCGGACACCGCAAACTGACCGGTCGCAATAGTCAACACACCGTGAACCATTATTCTATTCGAGTCCCATCGATTCGGGCAGGCTGAACAGAAGGTTCATATTCTGGACGGCCTGGCCGGAGGCGCCTTTGATCAGGTTGTCGATCGCCGAAAAGATGACGACTTTGTCCTTGGCGACCGTGGCGAAAATATGGCAATAGTTGCTCTTGGCCACGTGCTTGACGACCGGCGGCTTGGACAGTATCTGCACGAACCGCTCGTCTTTGTAAAAGTCTGCAAACAGTTCCTGCACCTGTTTTGCGGTTAGGCTGCCGGCCGGTTCGCAATACACACTGGACAAAATGCCTCGATCAAACGGCCCGACGTGCGGCTGAAACAGCAGTTCTACCGGTTCGCCGGCGACCGACGAGGCAACCTGTTCCATCTCCGGCATATGCCGATGGACGCCGACGCCGTAAGGGTAGAGATTTTCATTCATATACGGGAAGTGAAAATTCGGCGAAGGGTTCTTGCCGCCGCCGGACACCCCGGTCACCGAGCTGACGACGATGCCGCGGGTCTGGATAAGCTTGTTTTTCAGCAGCGGCGCCAGCGCCAGCGACGCACCAGTCGGATAGCAGCCGGGATTGGCGATGAGTTTGGCCTTCTTGATGTCCTCGCGAAACAGTTCCGGCAGGCCATAGACCGCATGCTTCAAATTGTCCCGATCCGTGTGCGGCACATAGAATTGTTCATAGACGGCCACATCCTTGATGCGATAGTCGGCGCTGAAGTCAATCACTTTGACGCCGGCGTTGAGCAGTTTCGGTACAAAGCTCATCGATACCTTATGCGGCAGACAGCACAGCGCCACATCGGCCGCCTGAGCCAGTTTTGCTACGTCCAGCGGTTCGACCATCATATCCACCCGCCCGCTGAGCTGCCCGAACAGGTCAGCCACATGGCCGCATTCCTCCGGCAGGGCGGTCAGATAAGTCAGCTTTGCGCTGGGGTGCCGCAGTATTATGTCAATGGACTCAACGCCCGTATAGCCGCTGGCCCCGATGATGGCCACTCGTACCATAAAAAAACTCCCTGTCTATTGTCTGATTAAAAAGTTGCGGGTTCAATCATTGCCGCTTTCCTGATGTAACGGCGGTATTATAGAAAGGATAGTAAGAGGTCTTTCGCTGGAATGCAAGACAAAAGTTACGCATCGAAAACGAGGGCGTTTTTGCCCTCGACTGTTTTATTTTTATTGTTCTCAGGTAGGGGTTATTCCATCAGCCAGTTCTCGGCCAGCATCAGCAAATCGAGCAGATCGACTACGCCGTCGCCTTCAGGAGGCGGGGCGATGTCCGCCGACGGCATGCCGGGCGCGCCGAGCCACTGGGCGGCCAGCACGGC
>DSDR01000236.1 GCA_011048645.1 Phycisphaerales bacterium | reverse complement strand
GGTAACGCCATCCGGCCGCTGGCGCGGCTCGGCTGTTGTTATGACCTGGCGTAACAGCGCGGCGGCGCGAGCCGACCGATAAAACGCAACGCCGTGGGTAACGTCATCCGGCCGCTGGCGCGGCTCGGCTGTTGTACGGCGAAAATATTCTTTTTTCAGGGATTTCCCCGCTGCACGTGCATTTCTTATACTTTACTTGAGGTTATACGGTTTTATTCAACAATCTGCATATTATGGGGGTGTTATTATGAGAACCTGTAAACAAAGCAAACGCAGGGGCGTGGCCCTGTTTGCGGCATTGATTTTTATCGCCGTTTTTATGGCGGCCTCGGCGGGGATGCTGGCGATGTCGTCGCAGAATACACTGGCCGCAGCCAATCTGCAAGCCGGCAATCTGGCCCGCTCCACCGCTGAATCGGGTCTGGAACTGGTGCGATACTGGATGAAAGATTCGTCTGTCACGATTCCCGGCTCAGTGCCCGAAAACGAACGATACGGCCGTTTAGTTGATGAACTTAAAGGCGTCCTGGACGATCATCAAATTGCATACACCACCAATGACGCCGGCCATCTTCTGATTGGCTCGGCGGATGATCCTGTTGTACTCGAACGCGACACTAACGGCAGCGCAAAACGGTCGTTTTATGCCACGGTCAGTCCCAACGGATTGCAGGGCGTGAATGTTCAAATCACCGGCCAAACCGAACAGTTATCGAGAACGCTTCGGAGCGGCTTTACTTACGGCACACGTCCCCGGACGGTGTTCGACTACGGTGTGGCGACACGTGGACCTTTGATGCTGATTGGCAATACGGCACTGGACGGCGTCACCATCGCCTCGGAATCGGATGTGTATATCGAAAGCCTGGATAATAACAACGCTTTGGCCGTCGAAGGGAACTCACAAATCGCCGGCAAGGTCAGCATCGTCAACCCCGGCGATGCCGAAGATATCGTAAGCCTAAAAGGCGGACAATCCAGTATCGGCGGCGAACGGAATTTGACTCACGTCAGCACGGGCGTTGAGGCTACGGAGTTTCCTTATCCCAATACCAAACATTTTGAGACGTATGCAACAGGCGGAGATTATACCGGCGGCAGTACCCTTGAAAATGTGGTCATCAAGGCCGGAACCAATCCTTCCTTTACATCAGATGTCACAATCACAGGGGTTTTATACGTGGAATCGCCCAATGTGGTGGACTTCGCCGGTAATGTCAACATCACCGGCATAATCGTCGGTGACGGTGATATGAATGATCATTCCCAGACCAATCAGATGATCTTTCGCGGTAATGTCAGCAGCCAGAGCGTCGGTGAATTGGATGAATCATTTGGTTCCCTTCGCGATGAAACAGGCACGTTTTTAATGGCGCCCGGTTTCTTCCTGTCGTTTGGCGGCAACTTCGGCACGGTCAACGGCGCCATTGTCGGCAACGGCGTAGAATTTTTCGGCAATGCCGGCGGAACGATTGAAGGGTCGGTCATCAATTACTCGCCTGAACCTATGAACGTAACCGGCAACAGCGATTTGTATTTCAACCGCTCCGGCATTGAAAAACTGCCCAGCGGCTTCGTGCAGGACGTTATCATCCATTACAACAGCGGTTCCTACAGCGAGGTCGCTTCCCTGTAAATACTTCAGGGGGTTATCTTTTCCATTTGGAGCACAGTCGTGATGACGATGGCCCTGCACTTTCGCGAAGGAGTATAACCATGACGTCGGACGAAATCCGCCCCGCTATTCGGGCAAAACACAGCGGAATCGCACTGGTCGCTGCGATGATCTTTATCGCGATCTTTATGGCAGTCTCGGCGGGGATGTTGTCGATGTCGTCAACGAATATCCAGTCGGCGGCCAATCATCGCTACGCCAACAGCGCTTTGAATGCGGGGCTGTCGGGTCTGGAAGTGGCCCGGTACCACATCCAACAGGCGCCCGTCATTGAGACTTACAGCAACACCGTCTCGGTCGAGGAGGCCGACCGGATGTGGCACGGGGCCAACGGGCAAGGCGGCCTGTTTGGACGGCTCAAAAGCGTCAGTCTCGGCGGCAAGGCCGACAAACAGAACTTTGCCGACAATCAGGGAGTCGGTCAGGAAATCGTAACCGGCTTTGTCCCTTTCACCAAACCCGGCAACGCCCAGGGCAACGCCTGGGCATGGGGGCTGAGACGGCGCGGAAACGCAAGCTTCCAGCTTCGCTTTTTCCGCTATGAGGCCGATCCTTTTACCGTGTATGTCCATTCCATCGGTCGGGACGGCGAGGGAAACGAAACAATCACACGCACGATTGAAATGAAATGGCTCATTGCCAAGCAATCGTCCGTTCTGTCGTACGCCGTCGCCAGCCGCGGGCGAATCTGGGTCGAACAGGGAACGGTTGTGCACGGCCCTCTGTTTAGCACGTGGAATCGACCTGAAATCAGCGCCGGCATTCAAACCTCCGACGATACCATCGTCCACGGCACCATCAATACGGTCATCTCTCTGGAAGCGCTTCAGGACAACGGGATTCAGATGGAAACGCTTGATGAAAACAATCAGCCCGTCTTTGATGAAGACGGCCATCGGGTCTATAGCAGCGAAGATACCATTCAGGGCCAGCATGAAGGCATCAACTATGATGTTCCTTTTAGCAGCGATATGCCCGGCATGCGGCCTGAAGATTATGACACCCGTGAATACAAAGATCAATGCGCTCTTATTGGGAACTACGATTATACGGTCACGGAATATTTCCCTTACGCCGAGGGGGATTACACCCAACCCAAAAGCAGTTCGAGTTTTCGATACACGCGGCGCGTTTATGACAATCGCACCTTGAATAATGTTCGTGTCCCTCAGGGTCAGCATGCCCTGTTTAAGAACTGCACCTTTGAAGGCATCTTATTTATCGAAACCCGATCAAACTATTACAATAGCGCCTCCTATACGAATAATATTCGTTTTGAGGACTGTACGTTTAACGGGGTTATCGTTACCGATGTTCCCAGCAGTACCAATCATTACAGTTGGTGGATGCGCAATGCACTGACATTTACCGGCCACTCTATATTTGAAAACACCTCGCACATTCAGGAAGCGACGGTGCTTGCGCCCAATTTCAATGTCAACATCGGCAGCACGGCACAGGTC
>DSDR01000346.1 GCA_011048645.1 Phycisphaerales bacterium | reverse complement strand
TTTTTCGCGCAGCTCGGCGTTCTGTTCGACGACGTTTTCATATTTTTTGGCCCACGTGACGGCGGTTTGCACGGCGTCATTCTGCGTGTCGGGATCGACAAACCGCCGTTCAATGATTTCGGCGTTGGGCTGTGCCGTCGGCGAGGGCGCCGCGGCCGGCGGCGGGTCGGAGGTTTCGTAGATCACCCGTTCTTCAATGACGCGGCAGCCGGTCAACATCAGCAGCGCCGTTAAACCGATGTGTATCTTATTCATGGTCTTGATCTCCGTATGGATGTATCAGCGGATTCATTGTGTCGCCTGTGAATCGGCGTAATTGCACTGAATATAACTTTTTGTGCCGCAGGCGCAGGTGATTTCGATAATGGCATAGTCGGCGCTGCTTTCAATGATGCGCGCCTCTTGCGGTGCGCCGGCGGTCGGGGAAGATGCCCGCGGTGCTGCTTTCGTCCTGACAGGGGCGGCGCCCGTGAGGGGCGCGATGCGAGCACTTCCGCCGACCTTTACGCCGTTGTTTTTCATCACCTTGACGGTTCGTCCTATCATCTGCGCTGGTCTCCTCGTCTCTGTTAAGCGTGATAATCAATATGAGTCTGCTCGTCTTCGCCGTCGCATTCACGCTGCGTCTGTTCCTGTTGGAGCGTTTCTTCAATGCCTGGACGCGGACGGCGCCGGTGTTTTTTGCCTTTACGGGCGTCCTCTTTTTTGTTCTCGGCCTGACGCGGGCCGATGGAGACCGGCTGGGCGACTACCGTCGGCGACTGGACGCGATCCAGCGACTCATCGTGTGCAGCCATCAGTGACTCCTTTTTATTTCGGGTTTTTGTTCTGTTTTAACCGGTTCATCGTGCTGCCATTGCTTCATTCGCGTTGACAGCTTGAATAAAGCGGCGGCGTGAAGCTGGCTGATGCGTGATTCGGTCAGCTCCATAACGTCGGATACCTGCTTCATTGTCAGTTCACGGTGATAGTACAACAGAATGATGTGTCGCTGTTTTTCCGGCAGTTCTTCAATCGCCCGGGCCAGCATGGTTTTCATTTCTTCGTGTTCGAGGCGGTCGCCAGGGGCGTGGCTGTTCGGGGCGGTCAGGCAGCGGCCCAGCGCCGGGGATTCGTCGTCGGCGCCGCTGATGGACAGAAAATGCCGCGCTCGGGCGGATTCATAAACCTGATAGATTTTCTCAAGCGGCAGATTCAGCGTCTCGGCGATATACTCATCGGAGGCGATGGTTCCGTGTTCCTGCAAATACCGCTCGGCGACGGTCTGCACCTGATCGAACAGTTTTTTACTGGTCGTCGGTGTGAACGACCAGCCGCGCATTTCGTCAATGACCGCCCCGCGGATCCGGATATAGGCGTAGGTCTTGAACTCGGCGTCTTTGGCCGCATCGTAGTCCCGCGCCGCCTTGACAAGCCCGATCGTGCCGGCGGAAATCAGATCGTCGCGCGACAGCGGCGGCTGCAAGTATGAGGCGATCTGCCGGACGATGCGATGCACCAGCGGCAGATATTGAATAATCAGATCGTCTTCCCGCCGGCGACGCATCTGGTCATCGTAGGCGCGCAGTGCTCGTCCGGCGTGTGGCGGCGGGGCGTTAAATTCACACGCCGCGGCCCCGACGCTTTCGCCGCCGCCCAACGCCGTCTGAATATCCTGAGTGTCCTGAGGTATAGTCATAAGTTACCGTTTACGTTTGTTGATTCTTCCGATGACGACGACGCGCCCGGTCCTGCGCCATCGCGTCCACCAATATACGCACGATCAGATTGCCCGCGATACACACCGTCAGATACAATGCGGCCGCCCCGATCAATGCCCGCTGCGTACAGACCATCGGCTCAAGCCCGCTGAGCCATCCGATCAGCGCCATTACAAAAAACAGCATCGCCGACAATCGAATCGCTATGTTGCGTATTGTTTTATCCATCTGTTAAACACACTCAATTGTTGTCTTTTATACCGTCATCAATTGTCCGGCGTCCACGCCGTCGCCGCTGTTGCCGACACCGTCGGGCAGCGTGAGCATTTCGACCGGTTCGATGGGGCTTGCCGGTACAATTTCATCATAAGCCACCACGGGCAGTCGCGGAATCGTCCGTTGCAGCAGGGTTCGCAGCCCCGCTCGCAGCCGCGCATCGCACAGGACAATGGCATGGTCAATACCTTTTTCCATCACCGCCTTCCAGGCCTGCGCGGCGGCCTGGCCGAGACAGGAGGCGGTTTCCGGATCAACCGAAAGGCCGATGGCGTCATTGCTTTGATTGATCTGCCCAAGCAGCGTATGTTCCACGGCCGGATCAAGCGTAATGGCGTAAAGGGTCCCGTCATTGGCCTTGTGCTGTTCGGTGATCGTGCGTGCCAGGGCCTTGCGAGCCAGTTCGGTCAGCAGCACGGCGTTCTTGGTGCGCCCGCCGTGTTCGCCGAGTGTCTCAAGAATCAACGGCAGATCGCGAATGGAAATTTCCTCACGCAGCAGATTCTGAAGCACCCGCTGCAGCAGTCCCACTGAGATCACTTCGGGCACCACTTCGCCGACCAGCGACGGCTGGACTTTACGCAGCCGTTCCAGCAACTGCTGAACGTCTTCGCGCGTCAGCAGTTCGTGGGCGTGTCGGCTCAGCGTCTCGGACAGATGGGTCATCAGGACCGACTCGGGATCGATGACGGTGTAACCGGCCAGCTCAGCTGTTTCTTTGTCGGCTTCATTGATCCACAACGCCGGCAGCCCATACACCGGTTCCTTGGTTGTGATTCCTTTGACCGGACGCTGCACCGTGCCCGGATCCATCGCCAGATAACGCCCCGGCTCCAGCGTGCCGGAGGCAATCACATGGTCGTACAGGCGAATCTCATAGGCGTTCGGTTCCAGACTGATGTTGTCGCGCAGCCGGACCAGCGGAATAATAAAACCGTATTTTTGGGCGAATTTTTTGCGCAGCGCTCCGATGCGATCAAAGATGCTGCTTTTTTTGCGCGGATCGACCAGACTAATCAGCCTAACACCCACCAGAATCGACAGGATGTCGGCCTGCAACAGCTCTTCGACGGCTGCGCTTTCATCCTTGACATCGGCCCGGTCGGATTCATCTTCGGCCTTCGTTTGCGGGGCGGCGGATTGTTTTCGCACCAGCCAGGCCAGTGT
>DSDR01000127.1 GCA_011048645.1 Phycisphaerales bacterium | reverse complement strand
GCAAACGCTGCACTTTACCGAACAGATTCTTCAAAAGGCAACACAACATCTTGTCGATGAGGCCAAACGGCTGAAACTGCCGCTTTCCGACATCACCATCAGCGACGATTTTTATACCGAAAACCTTCCTCACGGCCGACTTCCTCACGATCTGGCGATGCGCAAAATCGAAACCGTCTCCACCACGGTCTCTCTGCTGGCCACGGCATTTTTGAATTTGGCGGCGGAAAGTAAACAGGCGCTGCCGAAAAAACAGACCCCCCCGAACGCCGTTTTGTGTGATATGACCGGTCCGATCAGCGAAGAAAAACTCCGGTCGCTGGAGCTGCGGTTCCACAACTTGCAGTCGCTGTACGATACGTATGTCTCGACAACCGAAACGGAAGTGCTTGATAAAGATTTGCCGATTCTGCGGGGACACATCAGCGTGGTGCTGCATTTGCTTCGGACGTCTCGCGATTTTGCGCATTATTATGAACGACACGCCGGCCCGACGGGCCAAAAAATCGCCCAGGGCCGCAAACAGCTTGTCGAACCGGAAAAACTGCTCGAACTGCTGTGCAACTATTCTATTTATTTTGTCATCCAATACCTGACGTGCGCGGAATTGCTGTGTCAGAATATGCTGCGGCGCTATACGGAGATTGATCGAATCGAAGTGCGTGTGCCGCCTTATCGCGGTTTTCATGTGCGTCCTTCGACGCTGATTTCCAAACTGGCGCTGCATTACGGCAGCGAAGTCAAGATGCTGCTGGGCGATGAAGAATACGACGCCGGCTCGCCGCTGGAACTGTTTCGCGCCAATGAGAAAATTAACGCTGTCAAACGCCGCTCGCTGGCTCAGGAAATTCTGCAACTGAATCTTGTGCCGCCGAACGAAAAAACCGACGATGTCGCCGGCTTTATTCGCAAAGTCATCCTGACGCTGGCTGAACACAGCAAACTGTTTATCTATGAACATCCCCTCAAGATTGACGATAAGCCGGCTCAGCCGGGCGCCAACCTGCTGGAGCAGGTGACCGATGAGATCGCCCGGCTCCAGGTGACGGGAAAAATTGATATGAGCACCGATTTGAAAGTGGCGTTTGTCGGCGACAAGCGCGTGCTGTCGGATATTAAGCTGCTGGCCGAGAACGGCTACGGCGAGGACAACTTCGGCAACAATATCCCCCTGCCCGAAGGACTGACCTATCTGCGTAAATAATCATTTCTGATGTAAGCAGGACAACTTATGGAAACCACACTGATCAATCCGGATTTTATCACATCGATTGCCATAGAGCTGAACATTCGTCCCGAACAGGTCCGGGCCGTTGCCGAACTGCTGGCCGAAGAGGCCACCGTACCGTTTATCGCCCGCTATCGCAAAGAGGCGACCGGCAGTCTGGATGAAGTGGCGATTACCCGGATTCGCGACCGGCTGATTCAGCTTGCCGAGCTGGCCCAGCGACGAGAGGCGATACTCCATTCGCTGAATGAACGCGGGTTGCTGACCGAGGAGTTGAAAGACCAGATCGAGCAGGCCGCGACGATGACGGCGCTGGAAGATATTTATCTGCCCTACCGTCCCAAGCGCCGCACCCGTGCGACGATGGCGCGCGAAAAGGGACTGGCGCCGCTGGCGGAGATGTTGCTGGCACAGCAGACAGACGCCGATCCGCTTGCCGAGGCGGCGGCCTTTATTGATTCGGAAAAAGGCGTTGACGATGCGGCTGCCGCGCTGGCCGGAGCACGGGATATCATCGCCGAGACCATCAGCGAAGACAAAACCAGTCGGGAAAAGATCCGTCAGTTATATCTGCGCAAGGCCGTGTTTCACAGCAAAGTCATTGCCGGCAAAGAGGCTGAGGGCTTTAAGTATGAAAACTATTTTGACTGGCAGGAACCGGCGGCAACCGCACCATCGCATCGCGTGCTGGCCATGCGACGCGGCGAAAAGGAAGGAGTTTTGACGCTGCGGGTGATCGCACCGGATGATGAGGCGATGGATATTCTTCATCGGATGTTTATTCGCGGCCAGGGCGCATGCAGTGAACACGTCAAAGAGGCCATCGCCGACGGCTACAAGCGGCTGCTGGGACCGTCGATGGAAACGGAGGTACGTCTGGCGGCGAAGAAACGAGCCGACCAAGAGGCCATTCGTGTTTTTGCCGACAATTTGCGTCAGCTCCTGATGGCCTCGCCGCTCGGTCAAAAACGGGTGCTGGGCATCGATCCGGGTTTTCGCACGGGCTGCAAAATTGCCTGGGTGGATCGGCAGGGTAAACTGCTGGGGCATGATGTGATTTATCCGCACAATGGCTCGCAGGCCGCCGCTGAGGCCGCCGAGAAAATCAAGGCGATATGCAGCGCCTTTGCGATCGAAGCCATCGCGGTAGGCAACGGCACGGCCGGGCGCGAGACCGAAACGTTTGTCCGCGGCATCGGACTGGACAAAGCGATTTCCGTCGTGATGGTCAATGAAAGCGGCGCATCGGTTTATTCGGCTTCGGACGCGGCGCGGGAAGAGTTTCCCGCTGAGGATTTGACCGTTCGGGGGACGGTGTCGATTGCCCGCCGACTGATGGATCCGCTGGCCGAGCTGGTCAAGATTGATCCCAAATCCATCGGCGTCGGTCAGTATCAGCACGACGTGGATCAGCTTTTACTCAAACAAGGGCTGGATGATGTGGTCGTCAGTTGCGTCAACGGCGTAGGAGTAGAGGTCAACACCGCCAGCAAGCAGTTGCTGACGTATGTGTCGGGGCTGGGACCGCAGTTGGCCCACAACATGGTGGCCTACCGCAATGAGCACGGGCCGTTTCGTTCGCGCCGGGATTTGCTGAATGTGCCGCGGCTCGGCGCCAAGGCATTCGAACAGGCGGCCGGTTTTTTGCGGATTCGCGACGCCGACAATCCGCTCGACGCCAGCGCCGTTCACCCGGAAAGTTATCCGATCGTTGAACGGATGGCCTCGGATTTGAATTGCACCGTCAACGATTTGATGACCCGCGCCGAATTGCGCAGCCAAATCAAGCCGCAGGCGTATATGACCGAGACCGTCGGCCTGCCGACGCTGAATGATATCCTTGAGGAACTGGCCCGTCCGGGGCGCGATCCGCGCGAACAATTCGAGGCGTTTGCGTTTGCCGAAGACGTTTCGACCATCGCCGAT